>DASYCR010000693.1:0-1800 GCA_036500095.1 Polyangiaceae bacterium | reverse complement strand
CCTCGATGCCAGCAGCGTGCAGCTCGGTCAGCGCGCGTTCTTTCGGAGGCCGGCTCTCGTTCAGCTCATTGAGCATCTGGCGCAGCATGCCGAGCTCGCGCTCGATCTCGCTCGGATCGCGGGCCAGGCTCGGCGTCGGCTTGGCGCCGCGACCAAATGCCTGTTGGCCGCGCGGTTCGCGCCGGCGCAGCGGCGCTTCGGCAGCCGCAGCCTCACGATTGGCGTACGGCCATTTCAGCCCCGCAGGCGGAGCCGCGGTGACTTCTACGTACGAGTGACCAAGCCCACCGCCGCGACCGTTGCTGATCTGGCGTGTGCCTTCGATCAGCGCGTTCGGGCCGAGCGTGGCCTTGACGGCCGAGAGTGCCTCTTTCAGGTCTGCGCCACGAAAATTCTGATACTGCACCGAATGCCTCTACTTTCCAGAGATCACGCCGCTGCCTTGCTCAGCGCGATCGTTTCGAACGGTCGGATACTCACGTCGGGCTCGAGCTCGCGGAACGACAGCACCGCGAGCGAAGGACAGCGACGTTCAGCGAAAGCCCGGAGATAGCGCCGAACGTCGGGGCTCGTGACCACACACGGTGGACGGCCCGCCATCGTCATCCGTTTCACTGAAGCTTCGAGAGACAGACCGAGTAAGCGGGCCTGCTCGGGATCTAGCGCGCCGCCCGTGCCGGCCGCGATTTCGCGCAGCGAGCGGCGGAACATGTCTTCCACCGGCGCGTCCAGCACCAAGGCCGACAGCGTGCCGTCGGTACCGATGAACGAGGCCGTAATCTGGCGTGAGAGGCGCTGCCGACTGAGCTCGGTGAGCTGTTCTGGATCGCGCGTTTGCGGCGCGAGCTCGGTGAGGGCCTCCAGGATCGACCTGAGGTCACGGATCGACACCCCTTCACGAAGCAGATTGCGCATCACTCGCAGCACCTCGCCGAACGAGAGCAAATTCGGGACCAGGTCCTCGACGAGCTTCGGCGTGGTGCGCCCAAACACTTCGAACAGGTGTTGCAGCTCGCCCCTACCCAAAATGTTGTGCGCGTTGGCGCGCACGACCTCCGACAAATGCGTGGCGATGATCGTCGTGTGATCGACCACGGTGTACCCGAGCGCTTCGGCATATTCGCGATCGCGCGTCGGGATCCAGCGCGCCGGGGTGCCGAAAGCTGGGTCCTTGGTGGCCTCGCCGTCGATCGTAGGTGCGTTGCCGGAGGCGTCCATCGCGAGCAGTCGGCCTGCGCGCGTGGTGCCGCGCACGATCTCAGTGCCGAGCAACATGAAGCGATAGGCACCCGCGGGCAGTTGCAAATTGTCTCGCACGTGCACCGGTGGAATCACGATGCCCAGGTCGAGTGCTTGCTGCTTGCGCAACGCGGCGATGCGGTCGACCAGGCTGCCGCCCATTTGCGGATCGACCGCGTGCACCAGCTCGTAGCCCACTTCCAGAGCCAATATGTCGACCGGCAATGCGGCGTCGATCTCTTCGCTCGAGCCGGGTTTGACCACGGGCTCGCTCGGCACGGCGGCTTCGATGGCGCGCGCAGTAGCATCCTTCTTTAGCCCGGCGCGCGCGCTGACCGCCAGTAGGGCGGCCAAGGCGAGAAATGGAAACGCGGGCATGCCCGGAATGAACGCGAACAGCGTCAACACCCCGGCGGTTGCTGCGACAGCTCGCCGACTGCCGAGCAGCTGGCTCTTGAGGGCGCGACCGAGCTGATCGCCGGTTGCCGAGCGCGTCACGACCACGCCAGCGGCAGTCGAAATCATCAGCGACGGCATCTGCGAGACCAGCGCGTCGCCGAC
>DASYCR010000692.1:0-3833 GCA_036500095.1 Polyangiaceae bacterium | reverse complement strand
CGCCCTCGGCGACCGTGACCTCGGCGCTCGTCTGTCGGGCTCCGTCACGCGCTTGGACCACGTGCTTTCCCGGATCAACCAGGCGCGGCACGCCGAGCAACGCCGTGGACACGTCAACGCCGTCCACGCTGAGCGCGAGCGCCGCGGACCCACCCTCGACCTGAATGACGATGCTCGGGATCCGTGCCGTCAGGGCGCTGAGCTCGGTGGCAGCGTCTTGCTGCGCTTGCTTTTGAATGGCGACACTGCCCTCCGTGGGTTCGAGCAGCGTCACTTCGCGGTAGCGCTCGGAGGCTTTGACGAGCTGGCCGAGCTTGGCGAGCGCGCGCGCCGACCACAGCCCCACCGACGGGACCTTGAGCACCGAGTACGCCTTTTCCAGCTCGCTGCTGGCCGCTACGAAGTCGCCACGCTGAAACGCGTCGACGCCGGCCGTGCCGATGTCGCGGCCCGCCGCTCGCGAAGCGTCGTCCGGCTGCGCTTGCGCTCCGGCCTGCGCGGGACCTAGCAGCGCGACGCACGCGGCTGCCAGGGAGACACTGAAACGGGCGATGCCGCCGACTCGCATCAGGTCGTCAAGCACGCGGCCGTCGTAGCCGAAGTTTGTGCTGGGCGCAAATCGGGCGGGTCACTGACGCGAATGGGCGCGCGCGCTGCCAGCGCACGAGCAGCGGAGTCAGCAGAGTGGTCAAGATGACCCCGAGCGCGACGATGCCTACGAGAAACCCCGACGTCTTGGCGAGGAGACAGCCGTCCTCGAGTGTGCGTGGCATACTGCGCTCGTGAGTCGAGCCTTCACCAAGGAGGACGGCGCAGAGCCGCCGTTCGTGGCGCCTCGCGCGCCCTTGCCCGCGGAGGTTCCGAACTACGTGACGCGGCGCGGTTTGGCCGCGCTGCGCGAGGAACGAGCCGCCCTGGAAGCCGCGCGCCCGAAAGCTGAAGAAGCGGATCCGGACACGGCCAGCGCGGTCGCCGCGTATCAAGCCCGGCTGGGAGCACTCGAAGCGCGCATCGCCAGCGCGGTGCTCGTGGACCCCGCCGCGCTAGCGCACGACGAAGTGCGCTTCTCCGCCGAGGTCACCCTGCAAAGCGCGGACGGTCGCGAGCGACGCTATCGTATCGTGGGCGTCGACGAAGCCGACGCGGAGTCGGGCCACATCGCGTTCCTTTCACCGCTCGCTCGCGAGCTCGCCGGCAAGCGCGTCGGAGATTCGATCCAGGTCCGCTCTCCGCACGGCGAAGAAGAGCTCGAGATCGCGAAGATTGACTATGCGCAGGAGAGCGTCGCTTTCGCAACTTCGTGAGCGCTTGCGCGGGCCTTGGCAAATCGCGGCGTGCCGGAGTTGTTCAGCCAATACACGCCACACGCAACTCCTCCCGCGTGTCGCCCGATGAGGCTACCAAGTGCCCTCGCTCTCGCACGAAGCTTTGCTCTTGCTGTTTCGGAATCGCCCGGAGCTGGCACCCGAGCTCCTGCGCGAAGCGCTTGGTGTGGTGCTGCCCGCTTATAGCGAAGTCCGCGTCGAATCCGCGGATCTCACCGATGTGGTGCCAGCGGAGTATCGCGCGGATCTCGTGGTGCTGCTCGTAGACGGCAAGCCGGTGTTCGCGATCGCCGTCGAAGTGCAGCTCGCGCGCGACGATCGCAAGCGCTTTACCTGGCCGGTCTACGTCGCGGGTCTGCGCGCGCGCTTCGAGTGTCAGGCGGCGGTGCTCGTCGTCACTCCGAGCGCGGAGGTCGCGCGCTGGGCTGCCGAGCCCGTCGCGCTCGGCCCGGGTAGTACGCTTACGCCGCTGGTGCTCGGGCCCGACGCGGTTCCCGTCGTGGTCGATCCCGCTCGGGCGAAAGCGGAGCCGGAGCTCGCCGTGCTCTCGGTGATGGCGCACGGCCACGGCGAGGTGAGCCAGGCAATTCGCATCGCGTTCGCCGCGAGCGCCGGCATCGAGCAGCTCTCGGACCGCGACTTGAGTGTGCTATATTCGGACTTGATCGGTGTCGCGCTCGGCGAAGCAGCCAGAAAGGCATTCCAAATGCTCCCCACGAGTTACCAAATTCAAACGGAATGGCTCCGTGACGGCATCGCCAAGGGCAAAGCCGAAGGCAAAGCCGAAGGCAAAGCTGAAGGCAGAGCCGCTGCCGTGCTGGCCATTCTGGAAGCGCGCGGGTTCACCGCCTCGACAGCCCAGCGCGAGCGCATCCTCGCCACGACCGATCTCACGACGCTCGATCACTGGGTGCGCCGCGCGGCGACCCTCAGCTCGCTGGACGAGCTGTTCGCCTGAAATCGAGCAACGCCACTCAGCGCGCAAAGGCTCCCGCGAGCAGCCGATAGGACTCGAGGCGCGCGGCCGGATCGTGCACGACGGTGGTGACCATGACTTCGTCGGCTTGCGTGCGTTGCACGAGGGTCTCGATGCGGTGGCGCACGGTTTCCGGCGTGCCGACGACTTGCAGTTGCCGATACGCGGCGGCCAGGCCGCGCTCGGCTTCGTTCCAGGGATGCGCGGCGGCTTGCTCGGGGCTCGGGAGCTTGCTCGGGCGCCCCGAGCGCAGGCGCACCCAGCCGAGCTGCATGCTGCTCGCGAGTCGCTCGGCTTCTGTTTCGCTGTCGGCGCACACGACGGAGAGCGCGATGATGGCGTGCGGCGCGGAGAGCCGCGCGGACGGTTGAAATTGCGCGCGGTAGGCGAGCAGCGGCCGATCCGGCGGATCCGGGCTGAAGTGCGCGGCGAACGCGAAGCCGAGGCCGAGCTTCGCGGCGAGCGCGGCGCTGTAGTCGCTCGAGCCGAGCAGCCACACGGGCGGCAACGGTACGTCTTCCGGATACGCGCTCACGCTGCGCTGTGCGGTCCTCTCCGCTGGCGGCGCGCCGAAATCGAAGAGCGCGCTCAGACGCTCTGGAAAGTCGTCCACCAGCAGCGCGGCGCGCGAGCCGCGCAGGGCGATCGTGGCGGCGGGATCCGTGCCCGGCGCGCGCCCGATGCCGAGGTCGATGCGTCCCGGATAGAGCGCCTCCAGCATCTTGAACGACTCGGCGACTTGCAGCGGCGCGTGATTGGGCAGCATCACGCCACCGGAACCGACGCGAATCCGCCGCGTGCACCCGGCCGCGAGGGCGACCAGCGTGGCCGGCGTGGTGCTGGCGATCGCCGGCATGTTGTGGTGCTCGGCGTACCAGAGACGCCGGTAGCCGAGCTCGTCCACGAGCCGCGCGAGCTCCAGACTGCTTTGCAGTGCCTGCGCGGCGCTCGCGCCGTCCGCGACTGGAACCAGATCGAGCACCGAGAGCGCTAGCGGCATGGGCGGGAACATAGCGCCCTGGGCGCGCTCGCGCCGCCTCAGAAATGCCCAAACCCATGTCGGGGAGGGGCAGGGTACGAATCATCCCCCAACAGCGGCGTGCGGCGACTAGACAGATGACTCGATGATCCTTCTTCGGGGCGTGAGAGAACATCGCAACACCGTGATCACGATCGCGCTCGCAGCGCTGACCGCCGTGGTTGCGTTTGCGCTCTTCGGCAGCGGTGGCGGGGACGACTCGCACATCACGTGGTGGGTCGCCGATGAATTCGCCAGGACAGGGCGCATCCGGAACCTCAATTTGCTGCCGCTCGAACAGAGTTCGTCACTTGCGCTCGTGATTTTAGCGGGTGTCGTGAAGCGCATATTTCACGCGCGCACGCCCGCGGCTGGAGTCGTGCTCTCTTTGCTTGCGGGCGTCCTGACCGCATGGTGCGGGGGGAGAATCTGCAAGCGCATTGATGCGCGCCTTCAGATCCCGGGCGCCCTTCTGATCGCGACGACGGCGCCGCTCGCGTACTGGGCCACGAGC
>DASYCR010000691.1:0-12021 GCA_036500095.1 Polyangiaceae bacterium | reverse complement strand
AAGTCATATGAAGTCGTGGTGCTCACGCCCTCGGCGACCACCTGAACGGTGTTGAGGCCGAGGTTCGGCGAGAACGCCGTGCCGGTCGCGTTTCCGTTGCACGTGCCGGTGTTGAAGCTCGACCATGCCGCGGTAAGGACGCCTGATGTCGGCAGAGCGGCGCAGTAGCTGACTTCATTCTTGTCGGTGAGCTTGATCAGCAAGATCTCACTGGCTAGCGTCGTGCTGTCGGTCACGGTGAGCACGAGTCCGGTCCCAGTCGGCGGCGCGAGCGGCGCAGAGAGCCCAGCCGCGGTCTGGTTCAGCGTGATGCCGATGAGCGCGTAACCCCCGGACACGAGGGTGCCCTTTGCGCAGAACGCGGAGCCCGCAGGGAGACTGTCGTAGCTGCCAATCGTCGTCGAGCAACTCTGCGGAGCGATCGTGCTCCCCAGCGAGTCGACGGAGGTGAATGCATAGCCGTGCAATTCGTTGGTCGTGAAATAGCCATTCGGTTGGACGTAAGGATTGGTGGCATCGTCGTCGGGAGGGTCAGAGACGCTACACGTCGCTCCGCCGTTACCCGCCGCGCCCGCGGTGCCGCTCGCGCCTGCTCCTGAAGCGCCGCTCTTACCGCCGGCACCTGCGCCTGAAGCGCCGCTCTTACCGCCGGCTCCTGAGGTGCCGCCAGCTGAGGTGCCACCCGCTGAGCCGCCTGCACCCTTACCTGCGGTCCCTGCAACGCCAGCGCCCGCGCTGCCGCCGGTCGAGTTCACGCCGCCGCTCGCGCTGCCGGATGCGCCGCTGCTGCCGGAGACACCCGCGCTCCCCGCGCTCGCGCCGGCATTGCCGCCCGAAAGTGCGCCGCTCGCGCCGGCGATGCCGCCCGCGTCGTCATCGCGCGGTACCGGGTCTTGAATGCCCAGGATCGCACTGCACGCTGCGACGCCGCCGACCACTGCGCCGAGCAAGACGGCGCGCGTCGCCAATTGCAGAGTACGCGAGCGCAATTCAGAACCCCCCGTGAATGCGCAGGCCCGCGCCGTCGCCGCTGGCTACCGGCGTGAACGCGAGTGACGCTTCTTTGGAGTGCGAGCCGCCCACGAGGTAAAGCGTGACGCCGCCCGCGAGCAGCGCGCCGCCGCCGATGAACAGAGCGGTCGAGACGCGCGCGGCGCGCAGGGCGTCGTTGCGATGGCCGGTGCCGACGTCGTCGCAACCGCTGGCGTCGCAATGGCCGCCGGAGTTCGATTGGTCGTTCGAGCTCTTGGCGCTGAGACCGAAGACGCTGCCGACCGCGACGCCGACGAGCCCAACGCCAGCTGTGACGAGGCCGACGACGCGCAGCGGATGCGCGGTTTCTTGCGGGCGACTCGCAGAGCCCGCGTCGCCGCTCGTCGTGGCGAGAGGCGCAGGCTGCGTCGTGATTGCATTCGGCGCCGCGGGCGCGCCGAAATGCAGCAGCGCCGGTTTTCGCTCGCCCTCGTGAATGTCGACGTCGAGTTCCGCGCGCTCGGCGCCGCGCGCGGCGCTCACGTGATGCGCTCCCGGATCCACCGGGCGACCGACGCCGATCAGCGCGGTGTTCAAGGGCACGCCGTCGATCGTGACCGTCACGCTGGCCGTATCGCCGCCGTCGACCTGAACGACGATGTTCGGAATCCGCGGCGTGAGCGCGTCGAGCTCCGACTGCGCGTCGGCCTTGGCTTGTCGTTGAACGGCCTCGTCCCCGCCCGAGATCGGCAAGCGCGTGACTTCCAGGTAACGCTCGCCGGCTTCCACCAAGTGATCGATTTTCACCAGCGCGCGCGCCGCCCACAATCCGAGCGAAGGCGCGCGGAGCACGCGGTAGGCACGTTCGAGCTTCTCGTTCGCGCCGGCAAAATCATTGGCTTGGTAAGCCTGTACGCCCTCGAGGCCGAGGTTGCGCGCCGCAGAGCGCGTCGCGTCGTCGACCTCCTGCGCGCTCGCGACGCGCGCATGTGACGTCGCCGCCAGCGCGACCAAAAGCCAGAGTGCACGAGTGCGTCGCATCCCGGACGTACCGCATAACAGGACCGAATAGCGGCGGCAATGGCGAGAGTCGTGTGCCCGATCATCCAGCGGGGGATCCCCTTTCACGGAGGCCTCCCCTTCGGCCGCTGCGCGGCCGCCTAGAGCGGCGGCAACCTTGGCGTTCCACATTACGGCCTGCCGCTCTAGAACCGCAGCGAGACGGTTTCCGTGTCCACGGGGCCGCAGTCGCTCTGGGCCGCCGCGTGGAGGCGGAGCGTGAGCGTAAGCTGGCCGTGCACGGTCTGCGCGCTTGGGTGCGATAGATCGAGCGCCGAGAGCTCGAGCCAGGCGCGACCTCGGGGTACGGCGTCGCCGCCCGCGACGAAGGTGCACGTCGGTGACGTCTTGAGCGTCGCGTGAAAGGCTCTCAGGGCGGTGTCGGAGAAGGAGCCGGTAGTGGGTCGCGGCCCGAGATCGAGCTCGGCGTGGAGCTCTGCGGGCAGCGCCGGTTTGTCGCCGAAGCGGAGGACGTAGTGAGGCTCGCCCGCTCTTACAGTAGCCGAGAGCGACGCGCACTCAGCGAGATGCGTGACTTGCTGCGTGCTGCCGAAGAGCGAAACGACGCAGCTCGGGCTCGGCTTCCGGCAGGCGCTTTGCGTTGAGCACAGCCCGATGGCGAGAGCGATTGCCGCAGCGCGCATGCCTGGCCAGTATCACAACGACCGCACATACTCGAGGAGGGCGCGCTGATCCGCCTCTGCGTGCGGTGCGTCGGGCATGCGCAAAATGGCGTCGAGCAGGGTGGGCGCGCTGCCGTCGTGCAAATAGGGTGGGCTAGACGCGACGCCGTTCAGCGAGGGCGTATCGAAGGCGCAGGCCACGCGCGCGTCGCCGTTGACGGCTAGGTGCGCGACGTCGGAAAATGACCCGGACGTCACGCAGGTGCCGACCTCGTGCAAGACGACGCGGCCCTGCAGATCCAGGCTCGGATTGCCGGACCCCGAGTCCGTGAAGTGAGGTCCGGCATGGCAGCGAGCGCAGCCGGCGTCTTTGAACACGCGCTCTCCGGCGTGTGCGAGCGCGGGGTTGGTGGTGGGCGGCACCGGCGCGGGCAGGGCGTGATTCACGTACGCGGTCAGCGCGTCCAAAAGCGATTTTTGTCGTGCGGGGTCGAAGCGGCCGCCTTGCTCCGTGTTGATCGTGTGAAAATAGTCGGAGACCTGGCTACGATCGGCGGTGCGAAAGAGAAAGCCCGTGCCGAGCAGGCCGCCCGCGTTGGAGGGCGTGTCGCGCGGTCCTTGCTCGAAGCGCCAGGTCACCGCGTCGCTGCGGCCCTCCATGTGGCAGCTGGCGCAAGCGAGCCAGTGTTCGGTCGTGATCGGGTAGCGCCCGCTGTTGGCGGTGTTGAATAGCTCCTGGCCGAGTCGCAGCTGGCTGGGCATCGGATCGCGCTCGAAGCGAGCGATGGTCGCCCCGGCCACGCGCGCGCTCAAGCCCCCTTTATTGCGCGTGAGCTCGAGTACGGCGATGTCGCCCGAGACGCGCTCGTCGACGTAAGCGAAGTGGTCGTCCGGCGAGAGCGCGATGCCGTCGGGCATTTGGCCAGGCAACGGACGTACGAGCGCGTGCTCGGCTCGGCGCGCGGCGTCGACCACGAGCACGTCCTCGCTGTTCGCGTCGACCAGCAGGGCGTAGGCGCCGTCCGCGGTGAACGCGAGCGCGTGCGGACCCGAAACGACGTCCGCGAACGCGCCGTCACTGCCAGCGACCGAGGGTGCGTCGCTTGCCAGCGTTTGCTCGTAACGACCGTCCGTGTGAAAAATTCCGAGCGCCGGAAAAGCGCTCGATTCGAAGTCGAGCGCGGGCTGAGCCGTATCCGTTCCGAGCAGCGTGTGCGCGAGCCACAGCTCGCGAGTGCCGGGGCGCAGCGCCAAGTCGTACATCCCGCGCGGCTGGCCGTGAGCCAGGCGCGGATCGTTCCCCGCGGCGCGACGCTTGCCCAGCTTTTTGGGCTTGCTCGAGCGCGGGGCGACGTCCGGGATGGGCCAGCTGCTCTTGAGCGCCATGCGCTGCGTGTCGATCACGCTGATGCTCGGATCGAGTAAATGGGAGACGAACAGCCGCGACTCGTCGCTGGAGAGCGCCAGTGCCCACGGGCCTGCTTTCACGTGCACCGCGGCCGTGACGCGTAGCGACGAGCTGGCGATACGCACGACCGTGCCGTCTTGCGAGCACGCGACGAATACCGAGCTCCCGTCGTTCGAAACCACAACGCCGATGGGCTCGCTGCCGACGCGCACGGCGCCCCGCGCGCGGTTCGTGGCCAGATCAATGGCGTAGAGCGACGCGCTGCGTTGACCTGTGACGTAAAGCGTACGCTGATCGGGCGAGAGCGCGAGCGCGCGCGGCATGATGACCGGCGTGTAGTCGGAGCTCGCGCTCAGGGTGGGGTGCCCCGAACCGAGCAGGATCTCCTGCTCGAGCTTGCGAGCCCGCACGTTCAGACGAGAAACGGAATCGGCCTCCGGATTGACCACGAACAGCTCGCCGCCGTCCGCGTTGAGCACCAGCGACGCCGAGTGCGAGCCGCGCCGCGCGCTTGCTCGTGACGGCGTGCCGCATGCCGGTTGAGTGAGCGCTACGAGCAACACCAGCGCTGCGCAACGGAGGGGGGTCATGCGACGGGGTTTGTCAGAGATTTGGTCGTGCGGACCCCTGCGCGTCAGGCAAACGGGAAACCGTGGCCGTCCTGCCCGGCGATCCACTAAGAATCATTGAAGATTCCGCTCGCGTCCGACACGCGCGTCGTGCGCCCCACATGAACTAAAGAAGCGGATTCTCGGCCTGCCTTCTCGGCCCTACTCTGTAGAGGACCATGGAAGTGAGAGGCCGGATCCTGCTCGCCGACGACGATCCCGACGTCCAGCGCGCGGTGACGCGCGTGGCCAAGCTGGCGGGTTACGAGATCATCCAGGCGGTGACCGGTGCGGAGGTCGAGCGCATCACGATCGAGACGCGGCCCGAGCTGGTCATTCTCGACATTCGCTTCCCTGACGCGGACGGGCGCGATGTGCTGGCCCGGCTGAAGCAGAACCCGCTGACCGCCGAGATCCCGGTCTTGATCTGGTCGGGGGGAGACGCGGAATCCGACCGTCGCATCGCGATCGACCTGGGCGCCGAGGACTACATCGAAAAGGCCGATGCCGGCACGCTGCTCAAGAAAATCGAGCGCGTACTGCATCGGATCCGAGCTGAGCGCGTCGACCGCTCCGCCTGACGCGGCGCCTTCAGCAGCCTACGTGCGCGGCGCGAGCGCGGGCCATTCGGAGCCGGATTTCGGATCGACCAGCGTGGTTGGATTCTTGTATACACGCGGGCTCCGATAGAGAGCGAGCAGCGCCCGAAAGATCGGCATCGACTGGTAGCGCTCCGGAAAGCGCAGGCGGAGCACGTCGCGCACTCGCCGGGCGTGGCGGCCGCTCATCGCCGGAAACAGGTGGTGTTCGACGTGAAAGCCGAAGCCCAGCGTGAGCCATTCGACGAGCCGCGGGGCGGTAACGCTGAGCGAGTTCGCGAGCGGGTCGTTCACGCCCGTGAGCGGGCTCAGGCTGTGGTTCGTGAGGATCAGCCCCATTACGGCGGCATTCGCCACCACGAGCGGCAACCCAAACGCGAACAAGAACGGCAACGGCCCGATCCAGAGCGCGAGCGCGCTCCAGAGGGCGACCCCGAGCAGCGTCTCCGCGATCGCGCGCACGTGCTCGCGGCGCGACAGAAAACCCGCCTTGCCGGCGATCACCAGCATGTGCGCGCTCTGTACCGAAAATCCGATCAAGAGGCTCAGTACGCCGCGCAAGCGCCGGCGACCGGGCGCGCCGTAGTCCGTGGCCAGGCGCACCGCTCGGCTACTGCCGTACGCATCGAGCGTCGGGTAAGCGTCGGGATCCAGCCCGGCGCGGTTGGTGTTCCCGTGGTGGATGCGATTGTGCCAGGCGATCCACAGACGGGGCGAGATCGCGAACGGCAAGAAGCCGACCCAGCCGACGAATTTGCGCGCGCGCAAACCGCGCAGCACCGCGCCGTGCAGCGCTTCGTGTCCGAGGAAGGTCAAGCCCGCGAAGCTCAAGCCGACCGGCACGGAGAGCAGCGGCGCGAGCCAGAAAGGCACGCGCTGCGTGGCGAGCAGCGCCGTTGACGCGGCAATCACGGCCAAGTGCAGCGGTAGCCAGAGCAGCCGCGAGCGAGCCGGCTCGAACACACTGGCCTTGAGGAACGGTCTTATTTCCCGGGCATATGCTGAGATCGAACGGAGGGGCACAGCTAACAGTGTTACCGACGAGCGCGCGTCGCGCCGTCACGATGGCGTCAGATCGTGTCACGACGCCGCAAGGAGCGTGCAGCGAGTGTGCGCGCGCGACGCACACAGTCGACGTGAGCGCACGTCATCGTACTCGGGTGTTGGCGCCGGAGCGCGTCGCGGCGCGCAGCGCCGAAAAATCGACTCGTTCAGGCGGCTGAGTCGCTGAGTGGCCGTTTGGCTGGTCTTCCTCGACAAACGCCGATATGTTCGGTCGCAGCCATGACGAAAGCGTCGCTGACACCCGAAGAATTCGTACAGGAGTTCGTCGCGCTCAAAGACGGACTGGTGCAGGGTTACATGAACGCGCCGAACCTCTTTCCCGGCGGCGCCGCGGTCGAAGCGCTCGGCCTGAGTAGCGAGCAGCGCACCGCGCTGAGCGACGTGCTCGACACGATCTTGAAAGACGCGCTCTACACCGTGCTGCTCGCGCTCGACGGCGAGGTGCCCCTAGGCGCGCGACAGATCGCGTACACGCTGCGCGACGGCCAGGGGAACCTGCTGTCCGGCTTGCTCGCGGGCCCCGCGTTCGAGGCGTTTCAGGAGTAGTTAGAGCGCGTCTTGCTCTGTTGAAAGGACGGAGAGGGCAGGGCGTGAGGTTGGCTGCCTCGCGACACACGCGTGCACAAGGTATTGTGCCGGCACGTGCTCAGGGTGGTGCGGGAGTGAAGAGCGAGTGGAGCGAGCCTCTCGGAGTCCAATTGATCGTAACGCGTGTTACAAGCAATTGGGCTTCGAATCGGGCGCCGCGTCGCGGCGGGTCCGGATGCCACTCCGGCACGCGCTCTAGCTCGCGAGCGCCAAGAGCGCGTGACCCGTGACGTCGATTTGTAGGAAATCATGCACGGGTGACTGTGGAAACGCGCCGTGCACGAGCGAGGGATCGCGGGCAGTCAGCGAGCGCTCGGCGAAGAGTTGATGCTTGCGCAGAAAGTCGCGCGCAAGCTCACAGGCGCTCCGCGCTCTGCTCGAGTCGACGACGCGCAGCGCCTCGACGGTTGCCGCCGTGCGCGCGAGCTCAGGAACCGCGCCCGGCCCGACGCCCCCGCGGTGCGGCGCGTGCGCGCGGACGGCTTCGATCAAGAGTTCCGCGCAGCGCGCGAGCGTCGCCGTGTCTCCGCGAGCGTGCGCCGCGAGCAAAGTCCACGGCGCCCACGGGCGCGCTTCGATGTCGCGCACACAGGCCTCCCACAGCGCGGCCGGCGCGCGCGCGCCGAGCGCGGCCACGACCTGAGCGGCGTGCCAGGGGTTCGTGGCCAACTCGGGGCGCGCGGCCCAGGCGAGCAGCGGCCCTTGGACGTCGAGGCCGGCGAGGGCAGAGAGCGCGAGTGTGCCGGCGACCATCGCCGGATCTTCGGGAAAACCGCGCACTTTTTGGCCGCGCAGCCCTTCGACGAGCTCGGCGCCGAGCCAGCGCCGCGCGCGCACGGCGGCCCCGCGCCCGGCGCTTTGTGAGAGCAGCGCGCGCACCGCGACCGCGATCCGACCGTGCAGCATGGGGGATTCGTCGACCCGCTCGCCGGTGCGCGGCGTGAACCCGAACCACATGTGACCGTCGGCGTCGACCTGGCGCTCGAGGAAGCCGGCCGCGGCCTCGAGCGGATCTCGAGCGAGCTCGGGCTCGGGCGCAAGGCTCGCGCTGACGTGCTCGCTCTGGAACGTGAACAAGCCGTCGCGCGGCCACTCCGCGCGCGGAAGCCCTGATTTGTGCTCGAGGGCTTCGAGCAGCCCGGCTGCGTCCAGTTGATGCTCGCCGGCCACGTCGGGCAAGAGCGTTGCCGGCATGCCCGTGCTCGGGACGAGCGCGAGACCGTGCGAGCCGACTTCAATCAGGTCCGTGGCGCCCTCGAGCGGGATCGCTTCGGCGCTCCGCACGTACGACACCTGGCACACGAGCTCGCCGCGCGCTTCCCCGGAAATGCCGCCAAAGCGGCCGTCCCCGAGCGCTTGCACGAAGGCGCGCGCCAATCGCTCCGCGGGCTGCCCGTCGCTCATGCCGGCGCAGCCGCAGAGTCTGCCGCGCACGTACAGCGACACGATCGGCGTCGCGTCGGGGGCGGTGTCGAGTTTGGGCCACGCGCTCAAATCGCGCTGCCACTCGAGCAGCTGGCGCAGCCCTGAGCGCAGCGTCTGTCGCTGTGCCGAGTCGATCGGTGCGGGCAGCTCGGCGAGCGGGAAAGCGGGGCTCATGCCGACAGCGAGGCACGCTGGCGCATCGCCCACGTCGCGCTGCCGCTCAACCCGAGCGCGTCGAGGCCCGGCGCGATTTCGGTCGTCATCACGTCCGCGATCACGCGCCGCTGCGTGGCGGAGTCGAGCACGCCCAAACTGCTGGCGGCTTCGGCCGCATCTTGCGGCGCGTCGCGCCCGCGCCAGAACTCGAGCTCGATGCTGAGCACGAAATCCGCCACGCGATCGGCCAGCTGTTGCCGCTCGGCCTGAGACCATTGCTGGGCGCGGTGCGCGGCGTAGTACCAACCGAGCCGAGCGTGGTGCACCTCGTCGCTGACGATGGAAGTGAAGAGCGGGCGCGTCACCGCGTCGCGCGCGCGGCGGCGGCACTCGGTGAGCAGCGCCGCGGCCAGCGTCTCCCCGACGGCGGCATATTTGAGCATCAGGAAATCGAGATGCGGAAGCTCGAGCGCGCTCGGCATGTCGCTCGACAATGCCTCGCGTGGCATCTGCGTGGTGACCTCGCGGCCCGCGCACAGCGCGGCCATGCGCAAGCAGTAGTCCGCGTGACGGATCTCGTCCGTGCTCACGCGCGCCGCCGCGGCGACGAAGTCGATCGGGGCTTGTGTCAAGGCGAGCCCGGAGGTGATCTGCGCGAACAGCGCGACGGCGCTGTACTCGCCTACCGCGAGACGCAAGAAGAGATCGTGGGCGAGCTCGAGCGCGGCTTCGGGATACTTCGCGCGCTCGAACTCCTGCCAGGGGATCGGCCGCGTCGCCCGCGTGAGCTCACCGCGAATCGTGCGGTCGTGCTGGTCGGCGAGCGGCGTTTCGCTGAGCGTGAGCCTGATGTCGATGGGCGCGTCGCGGTTCACGCGCCACCGGCACCCGCGGTGCCGCTTTTGCCGCCGAACGCGCCCACCGCGAGCGCGATGAAGCCGGCTTGCCCGAAGCCGGCGTTCCCACCGGCGCCGCCTTTGCCGGCGGTGCCGCCCTTGCCCCCGCCCTTGCCGGCGGTGCCGCCCTGGCCGGCAGCGCCACCCTTGCCCGCGGTGCCGCTACCCGAGAAGCCGCCCACGCCGCCTGAGTTGTCGAAACCGCCGAACGCGCCCACGGCGAGCGCGATGAAGCCGGCTTGCCCGAAACCCGCGCCGCCGCCGTTGCCCGCGGTCGCGCCACCTTGCGCGTTGCTCCCGCCTTGGCCCGCGCTGCCGCTCTGACCGCTCGCGCCGGCGCCCGTGCCGGTGCCAGTCGTCGTATCGCTACTGCAGCCGAGGAGCTGCATGGGCAATACGCTGACGACGGCGGTTCCAAGAACGATGCGGGGCACGATCGCGGTTTGGCGTGGTTTCATGGGTGATCTCCCTTTTCAAATAAGCTGGCTCGAAACCGAGCGTATCAATTGGAGTCTGCGCCGGCAATCCCAGCAAGTGTCGTGCCGCGGGGTTGGTGCGGCTATTTCAGCTAGAACTAGCAGTGCCTTGCGCGGATTTCCGGACAGCGTGATCAGGGGGTCGACTGGCATTTGGCACGCTTGTGGCACAGCGCAGTGCGACTGCTCCGTTCTACGATAGCGTACGCAGATGACGTCCCGCTTCGCTTGGTTCGTGGGACGGGCACCGCTGTAGCGTCCACTAGAGCTTCGGGATCGTTCCTCGTTTACTGAGTCGCAGCTTCACGTTTGGCTCTTAGCTGCGCAATGAACTCGAAGCCGTCCATGTGGTCGCCGCGTTCGAAATCCTCGAACCCCTCCTCGATGGATTGAAGCAGGAGGGCCTTTTCGTCCGCGTCGAGACACTCGTTGACGGCGAGCACTCCCACCTCGGTGCCCTCGGGCAAGTCCGTCGGCTCGTCGAGCACGAGCCTGCCATTGTGGACGTGAGCCTTGAGCGCCTGCATCGACTCGAAGTCTACAGCCCGAGCCCGTCGTCAGCAACGTCCGACCATTTCCGCCTTGGTAGGGGCGGCGTTCCAGAAGCTCACGCTTTTGGGACGGGCGCCGCCGCTGCCCACCGCGCTCAGAACCGATCGATAACATTTTCGGATCTCCCCAGACCCGGCTTCGGGGCTCGTTCAGTTGGCGTATGGCAATGGTGCGGTCGACTCGAAAAATCGTCCGAGGGGCCTAGTTGGGTACCAGCGACGTCGATCGCGTTGGTGGACTTCCATTCCGACCCCGGTAGCATTCGACGTTCGGAGGTTTCATCATGCTCATCAGGGACAGCGCGAAGATGTTGGCAGGATCGGCGGCAATCGTATGGGCGTGTTCGGCTAGCACGGCAACGACACGGCCAGGCTCAGGAGGATCAGTCGCGATGAACAGTGCGGGCAGTAGCGCCGGTGGCTACCCCGGTACTAGCGGAATGCCGGGTGTGACTTGCCGGTGCTGACCCTGGGCTAGCCGTTGTTCAAATCGGGATGCCGTGGTCCTTTGCTCCACGCATCATCCAGGCGATCAGCGTAGCGGGAAGCTCGTCCTTGCTCCGTTTCGTGTGGGGCATGTACCGCGCCCAGTGCGCTCGGAGCCAGCGTTCGCGGGGGAGGTGATGCCCGATGACACGCTTGTCGCTCGCTGGATCGTTGATGTTCAGATCGAGGTAGTCAGCGAACCGACCCATCGCGTCATACAGGTCGTCGGCGAACTGCTTCGTGTTCACGTGCAGGTTGGTGTCCGCATCCACGGACAGGTGGTTCCCTGGGGCAACTCCCGCGCCGAGCATCCAGGCGACAACGCCCTTGTTTGGATCGACCGCTTCAATCCCCGCCGGAGCAAATCCGTGAAGCGGCTTGTTCCTCAGCATCATGAAGATGTCTGACTGCTTGGGATCCTGGTTCTGCCGGTTAATTAGATTGTGCGCGTCGTGGTACAGCTTTGTGGGTTGGAGAAAGCGATCGGCGAACACGACGGCGTCCTCGCATCCCGTGCCCCCGATGTTGCCGCGGTACAGACCGCCAAGGAATTCCCAGCGCGAGATCACCAGTGATGCCGCCTCGTACGCGCTCCCCTTGTCCGCCATCACGTGGATCAGGTCACGCCAGCCGGAGCGATGATCCCGAAGCCACTGCCCGGGCGTGAGCTGGCCATCGTCACCAGCAAGGACCCGCTTCACCCAGCCCGCGTAGACTTCGTAGGTCGGCAAGGGTCCCCTCAGACCGCGCCGTCACGGGCGCCGCCGGTAGGGCTGAACCGCTGTTGGTGATCTCGCCGGCCGTTGTGCTCGCTCATAAGTGAGTCTCAGGCTAAACCTGCGGCCCAGGCGCTTGCAAGGAGGAGCCGGACGCGCTTAGCCTGCTTCGCTTGTGGGCTTCCGCTTCCGCAAATCGTTCGGGCTAGGGAAGTTCGCCCGGATCTACATCGGCAAAAAGGGGCCGAGCCTGTCCGTTGGCGTGCGGGGCGCCCACCTAAACTTCGGTCCCCAAGGCAGCCGAGCGAGCGTCGGCTTGCCGGGCACCGGGATTTCGTATTCAACCAGGATAGATGGCTCGTCCTCGATGAACATGTCAGCGCCACCGTCCTC
>DASYCR010000690.1:0-4942 GCA_036500095.1 Polyangiaceae bacterium | reverse complement strand
GATCGTATCTTGCGCTGTTTGAAAGACTCTTTCACGAAACGCACTTGTCGAGCCGCTCGGTGAAAGGTCTCCGGGCGACGAGCACAGCGGCACCCTCAAACACCCCGAGCAGTCCCGCCCACGCTCCCGTTTGCACCCGCTCAACCCTGCGCACGTGCCGGCAGAATACTGGTGCAAGCGAGTGTCGCGAGGCAGCCAACCTCACGCTCTGCCCCAACCACGCCCTAGCTCTGCTTTGCCTCCCCGTCTTTTCAACAGCGTAAGGCTCTAGTCCTGCCGCGTTAGGTCGCGTTGCCAGGGCGCCCGCAGATCCCGGCCGTTACTCTCCAGCCAGCTCGCGCATGCGCGCGGCCTGCGGGCTTTCCGGAAAGCGTTGCACGAAGCTGCGCGCGCGAGCGACGGCAGTTTGACGGGAGCCGAGCTGCAAGAGCGCGTCGATTGCGAGCGCGGCGCGCTCCTCGCTCAGTTGGCCGCGCGGATAGTCCGAGTCAGCTCGTTTTAGAATTTGCAGCGCCTGCGCGGCGTTCCCTGAGCGGAGCGCGTCGCGGGCCGCGAGCACACTGACGCTTTCGTTGGGAGTATTCGCCGGCGTTGTAGTGTTCGCCGGCGTTGTAGTGTTCGCAGTGCTCGCAGTGTTCGCAGTGCTCGCGGTGTTCGCAGTGCTCGCAGTGCTCGCCGCGGCGCGCGTGCCTCGCAGCGACGCGCTGCTCGGCTCGGCCGCGACCGTGTCAACCGAAGCGGGTTCGGGCGCGACGGTTTCGGGCGCGACCGGTTCGACTGCCGCTGCGGGCGCGCTCGGGATCGACTCGGGCCTCGAGGGCGTCGCCGAAGCTACGGCGTTTGACTGCGGGGTCGCTTGCGGCCCGCGCGCTCGAGAACTGGCGACGTATCCTCCCGCGACGAGCAACCCGGCGGAGAGCCCGACCGCTAGGCCCTTCAGTACGGCGCTGCCGGCCAACGCTCCGGCCTGGGCAGCAAGCCCCGAAGTTCCCGCGTTTGTGGCGACGCTATGTCCGGCTTGCTGGGCCGCGGCCGTCAAGCTGGTAGCGCCGAGCGTACTCGAGAGCGCAGCCCAGAGCGCTTCTTCAGCGCCTGCGGGCGGCGCAAACGCGGCATCCGCGTGCAACGCGCGCGCGAGTTCGTCCCCACCGCGCCGAAGAACGAGCCTGTCAGGTTCCGTCATAGATCCTCCGAGCCGCAAAGGGCGCCTCGCTCCGGCGCTCCCTGCTGACTGCCTTTTCGAACAGCGCGCGGGCCTTGCGTAAGCGTGAGTAAACGGTGCCGAGCGGCAACGCGAGCCGCTCCGAGATCTCCGTGGTCGAGAGCCCTTCGAGCTCGAATAGTACGAACGCGGCGCGCTGTTCGAGGCTCAGCGCGGCGAGCGCGGTCTCCAGCAAGCGCACGTCGTCGCGGCCCGCGCGGTTCGCTTCGACGTCCGCCGTGGGATCGCTGAGCTCGGCGAAGCCCGAGTCGTCGAACACTTCGCGCCTCACGTGCGCGCGCTTGCTGTAGTCGCTCGCCACGCGCAGGGCGATCCGAAATAGCCACGTGGTCAGCTTGGCGCGCCCTTCGAACTCGGCGAGCCGCCGATGGACGATCAGAAATGTCTCTTGCACGGTGTCCGCGATATCCGACTCTCGAACGCCAAGCCTCCGCAGCGAGCGCCAGACGAACGAAAAATGTTCGCGGTACACGCCCTCGAAGGAGAGGTCGGCGGATTCGGCGTTGCTCACCACGGCTTCAATTCTGGCCTTCGCACCCGCTGCGTTCAGGGGTCAAGAGCTCGTGGACCGAGCGGCCGATTCCCATCACCAAATCGTCGCGCCCAGGCCGAGCCCCAAGAAAACACCGCCTTGCGGCGTGGCGAACGCCTGACCCGCGTCTCGAATGGAGAAGGTTTGCTGCTCGAGCGGCGCAAAGGCGCTGACTTGGGCCGAGTATTGAAAAATATCGCCGAGCGGCCCGCGCAGGATCGCCGTGGCCCCGAGGGCGAACCACGGCTGATACGTGGGCGGCACGCCGGCCAGGTAGTGGTTGCCTTCGCCGCGGAGCAACGCGGCGCCGAACGTTCCACAGGCGAGGACGGATAGCTCGCGCGCTCCTCCGAGCGCCAGGCAGCCGTGGCTGAGCGAGCCGAGCCAGCGCACGTCCACGCTCCCTCCGCCGTAGTCGCGTGTTCGATTGGGCGTCGCAAACAGCTCGAGCCCGAGCCCGAACCAGTCGCTGCGCAGCCAGCCGCTCGCGGAGCCGAAGAGCAACGCCCGGTCGGCCAGGCCGAGCGATACGCCGCCTCCGGCGAACAGCGCGAGCGTCAGAGCTCGGCGCGTCGCGGGCTCGACACGCGGGCGAGTCGTCGCCGCGCTCGGCGCGTGCGGCGGGTTGTGTGCGGGCGGGGCCGGTGGTTTCTGCGGCGGTTCGTCTTCTTTTGCAGCGGGCGCCGGCGACGGGCTCGCTTCGTCGCTGGGCCGTGGCGCTTGCGCCTCTCGCAGATCGAGAATGACCGCGAGCGCGGCGACGAGCAGCGTCTCGAGGTCGTCACAGCCGGGTGCCGTGCTTTCCAGCGTGCGCCGCCCGTGTTCGGCGCCATTTACCGAGATTTCTGCGGATTTTTGCGCGCCGGAGGCGCGGAGCGTGACGTCGATCGCGAGCTGCCGTGCCGGGCGATCCGGCGCTTCCACCCAGCCGGACAAGGCGGCGGCGATCGCGTTCGCGTCGCGGCATTCCTCTGTGCCTGCCTCGCGCTCGATCGAAAGCGCCGCGCCCGCGAGCTCTGCTTGGCTGCGGTCTGCGGCCGCGAGCGGCACGCTGAAGGTGAGCAACGCAAGCCCGCAGAGCGGGACGCCCAGCCACAATCCCGAGCTTGACCGGGTCACGGCCTTTTCGATAGCGCAATTTGGCGCGAAGCAATATTGAGAAATGGAAATCGTTCGTTCCCGCCACGAGTGGATCACGGGCGAGATCGCCGCTGGGCACAACCGTGAGGAGTCGGCATGCAGCGCACAATCATTTGGGGAGCAGTCCTGTTCGTCACCGTGTCGCTCAGCGCGTGCGGGAGTCACGACACCGAACTCGGTCAAGCCGCGGAGCCCCTGAACGGCGTTTCGTGTGAAAAGCAGGGCGAGGTTCGCGGCTCGTGCGCGTGCTTCAGTGATGGGCGCTGGTTATGCGCCGGACAGCAGTCGGTGACTTGCGGCGCGCTGTTCGCTTCCGGCGGTGGGCGGCTGCTCGTGAATCGTCCGAACCCCGACCCGAGCGGCGACTATCAGTCCGAGTGGTCGAACTGCAGTGACGGTCGAGTCTACGGTGTCACTTGCGACGGCCTGTTCTGCAAATGCAGCGTGGACGGGGCCGAAACGGGCCGCCAGTTTCTGTCGCCGCGCGGGGCCGAGATTTCCGAGACCAGCCAAGGCTGCGGCTTCTCGCTGCAATATCCGGCGGGCTTCGGCGCGGGCAGCGGTCCAGTTCAGGGCATGCCGTGCGCAAGCCCGGGCAGCGCGGACGCGAGCACCGGCTGCGTGTGCGACGCCGCCGGCTGGGATTGCCCCGTCGGCAATGGCTGTCGCTTCGGCGGCAATTTTCAGTCGGCGGGCGGTGCGGCGCTGCAGATCATGTCGGACGGCACCTGGGGCTTGACCGCGGGCTCGTCGACGTCGACCGCGGGCACTTGGCAGCTCAACTGGGACGGCAGCCATTTGTCCGCGTACGTGCTGTCCATCGGCGACGCCACCTGCGAGTCTTCGTTCGCAACGTACGACGTGAGCTACACGGGCAGCTGCGGCAACGTGACGTTCAGCGCGCTGAACGAGCCATGCGCGGCGCGCGGCGCCCTGCTTGACGGCTTTCAGGGCGCGCGCGAGTGAGCGCGAACGCGCGAGTGCGCCGCTTCTAGGTCGGCTTGCCGGGCCGTCTCTCGACGGCTCGGTCCGGCGTGGAGCTCGCTCTCGCCGGAATGATCTGGCCGTCGTCCGGGTTAGAGTCGTGACAGGCCGCTCGTTGAGCGCCTAAATCGAGGTAATCCACGATGATACGGCCCATTTCGCGTTTGGTCCCTTCTTGGCTCGTGCTCGGCAGCTTGGCGCTCGGCGGCGTGGGCTGCGCCAAAGCCCAGAGTCCTCAGCTGCGCGCGGAAGTGCCGATGGCGCCTGCCGCGGAGGCGCCGCCGCTGGCCGTCCTGCCGCACCCGGCGCTCACCAAGCTCGGCGGAGACGTCTCGATCGCCGACGTGACCGAGCGCGTGCTGCCCTCGGTCGTGAACATCTCGATGACGAAGGTGACGCGCATGTCGGCCCCGATGCTGCCGTTCTTCGGACCGTTCGGACCAGAGGGTGGCGGTGGTGCGCGTGAGCAGCAAGAGCACGGGCTCGGCTCGGGCGTGGTCGTTTCGAAAGACGGCTATGTGCTGACCAACAACCACGTCGTTTCCGAGGCGCAAGAAATCAAGGTCACGCTCTCGGATCGCCGCGAATTTCCGGCCAAGGTCATCGGCACCGATCCCAAGAGTGATCTGGCCGTGATCAAGATCGACACGCATGGCAGCGAGCTTTTGCCGATCGCGTTCGGAGATTCGTCGCGCCTGCGGCTGGGCGACGTCGTGCTCGCAATTGGCGATCCGTTCGGCGTCGGTCAAACGGTGACCATGGGCATCGTCTCGGCCAAGGGGCGCGCCGACGTCGGCATCGCCACCTACGAAGATTTCATTCAGACCGACGCCGCGATCAACCCGGGGAATTCAGGCGGCGCCCTGATCAACACCGAAGGAGAATTGGTCGGCATCAACACGGCGATCCTGTCGCGCAGTGGCGGCTATCAGGGCATCGGCTTCGCCATTCCGACCAAGATGGCGTTACCGATCATGAACAGCCTGAAGACGGACGGCAAGGTGTCGCGCGGCTGGCTCGGTGTCGCGATTCAGGACGTCGATCCGCAGATCGCCGAGGCGCTC
>DASYCR010000689.1:0-8636 GCA_036500095.1 Polyangiaceae bacterium | reverse complement strand
CGGTGCATATCGACAAAGGCCGGAGGCGTGGACGCCTGCAGCGAGCCGTCTAGTTGGAGTCGTCACGCGTTGGAATCACGAGAAGCGAGTGCTCCTCGCAACCCCAGTCGCTAGTGTCATGCCTCTGCTCGAGAAGCTCGCGTAGTATTGCGAAGACCTGGCATCGCCCGACACGATTCTAGCGCACTCCGCCGCCGATCGCCGCGCTGATCAAACACACGACGTGCACGGCGAAAGCCGCGACCCACAGTGCCGCTCGTTTGTGCATGCGTTCTTCGAATCCCCAGATCGGCGCGAGCGGTGGGACGACGAGCGCGAGCAGGCCGCGCACTCGCGATTGTCGAGCCATCAGGGCAGCCACGAGCGCGACGTGGCTCGCAGCGAGCAAGCCGAGCGATAGGCAGAGGCCGAGTAGGATCGCGAGGTCCAAGGCATCACCGATATTTCGAGCGTCTGGCCATGGGGTCCGAGGCGACCGAAGCCTAGAGCTGAATCGGCAAAATCCCGAGCATTTCCGCTTTGGCGCGCCGGGCCGGAGCCCTGCTAGACTGCTTTGACCGTGCGTTCCACCACTCTGCTCGTCGCTGCAGGCCTCGCAGGGCTGCTTTTGCCGCTGCCACTTGGCCTGAAAGCCGCGCATGCGGACGGCGTCTCGAATCGCCCCGACATCATGCCGCTCAGCGAGATTCATCCCGGCATGAAGGGTTACGGCTTGACGGTGTTTCAGGGCACCAAGCCCGAGCGCTTCGACGTGGAAGTGATCGACGTGCTGAAGAACTTTCAGCCGCGTCAGGATCTGATTCTGATCAAGACCAAGCACCCGCGGCTCGAGGTGGCCAAGGTCGTCGCGGGCATGAGCGGTAGTCCTATTTATTTGAACGACAAGATGATCGGTGCCTACGCGTACGGTTGGTCGTTCGGCGCGGAGCCGGTCGCCGGCGTGACGCCTATCCGCAACATGCTCGACGAGCTCGCGCGGCCGATCCCGAGCATGATCGACGGTTGGCCGATCAAGCTCTTGCCCTCGGCGCCCGCGCCGAAGGCCGACAAGCACGCCGCGCTCGACGTCGGCCGGCGCTTTCGGGGCGACGTCGGCAAATACGATCTGTTGCAGCACGCCGAGCAATTGCAGAAGGAGCGCGGCGCATTCGCGCGTGCCACTCCGAGCGCGCTGATGCCGGTCTCCACGCCGATTCTGATGGGCGGCATGTCGCGCGGCTCGATGGCGCTCGCGCAAACCCTGCTGAGCCCGCTCGGTTTCGAGCCGTTGCAGGCCGGGGGCGGCGCCGGCGCGGAGGCGGACGCGCCGCAGCGCTTCGTGGACGGCGGCGCCATCGGCGTGCAGCTCGTGCGCGGAGACGTGAGCGCGATGGGCCTCGGTACCGTGACGCGCGTGGAAGGCGACAAACTCGTGGCATTCGGTCACCCGATGATGGAGGCCGGCGCGACGGCGCTGCCGACGGCGATCGGCAAGGTGCTCTGGTTCATGGCCAGCGAGCAGCGTTCTTTCAAGATCGGCATGGCCGTGCGCAATGTGGGCGCGCTCGTCAACGATCGCCAATCGGCGATCGTCATTTCGCAGACCGCGCGCGCGCCGGTGATCCCGGTCAAAATCACGATTGTGGGCACCCCGGGCATTCCCAGCGCGACCTGGAACTTCGAGGTCGCGCACGAAAAGTTCATGACTCCGTCGTTCGTGGCGATGGCGCTCGGGGACGCGCTGCAAAACGTGGCCAACGAGCGGCAAGACGTGAGCTGGACGGCGGAGAGCTCGCTGAAGATCCAGGGTCACCCCGCCATCACCCTGAAGGATTACGGCGTGGCCATCGGCGGCACGCCGGACGCGGGCGAGTTCGTGCGTTCGAACTTGGTGCGCGCGATCGGCGCGGTGATGAACAATCCCTGGCAGCCCGCGATCATCGAGAGCGCGACCATGAACATAGAGCTGCACTACGCGCGCGATCTCCTGCGCCTGCGCGGCGCGGAGCTGCTCGAGTCCGAGATCGACGCGGGAGAGCCCGCGCGCATTCGGCTGACGCTGGTGCCGTTCTCCGGCCCGGACGTCACGCGCGTGGTCAGCGTGCCGATCCCGGCGCGCCTGGCCGGTCAAAGCGTGCAGCTCGAGATCGAGCCGGGCTACGGTGAGGAGCGCGACGCGCCGTCGCCCGATTCACTCAACGACTTGATCGCGAACTTCGTCGACCCGGTCTATCCGGCGAAATCCGTGGTGGTCAGCTTCCACGCCGGGGACGGCGCGGTCACCTTCAAGGGCCGCGTCGCGCGGGATTTGCCGCCCGGCGCGCTCGACGCGATTCGACCGACCACCTCGTCGCTCGCTCCCGAGTCCATTCAATCCACCACGCGCGCGGTGATCGACCTGCCCGAATTCATGGTCGGTCGCGACCACGTCACCGTCAACGTGCGCCCCGTATTGCGCTGATCCTTCCAACTCCAGTGAATGCCATGAAACGCATCGTTCCCCGCTCCGTACTCTGTCTCGTTCTACTCAGCACGCTGCCTGCGCTCGCGGTCGGCACCCGGCGCTTCTCGCTGTCCAAGGCGGCCGACTTCAAAGGCGGCGATCTGAAGGGGGTGGCCGTGGATTCCAGCGGTCGCGTGCGCGCCGGCTTCAACCTGGCGGCGACGCCCGTGCTGCAAGCCAACAACATCTGGTCGGCTCTGCGCATGAAAGACGGCTCGCTGCTGCTCGGTACCGGCAACGAAGGCAAGCTGCTCAAGCTGCAAGGCGGCGCGCTCTCGGTGCTCGCCGAAACCAAAGCGCTGGTCGTCACCTCGCTGTGTGAAGCCTGGGGCGGCACGGTCGTGCTCGGGACGATGCCCGACGGCAAGGTCATGAAATGGGAGCACGGTAAGCTCTCGGATCTTGCGACCCTGAAGGGCGCCGAGCACGTCTGGCAGGTCGCGTACGACGAGAAGAGCAAGGCCGTGTTCGCGGCGACGGGGCCGGAGGGAAAGCTCTTTCGCATCACGCAAACGGGTGACGCGCAGGTCTACTTCGACGCGCCCGAGGCGCATCTGATGAGCGTGGCGGTCGGTCCCGACGGCACCGTGTACGCCGGCGCGAGCGACAAGGCGAAGCTCTACAAAATCACGGGCCCGGGTCGCGCGAGCGTATTCTACGATTTTGGGCGTACGGAAGTGCGCGCGATCGCCGTGAACAAGCGCGGTGAGGTGTTTGCGATCGCCAACGAGCTCAAGGGCGGCACCACGCCGCCCACGCGCAGCAGCCGCAACGACGCGCAGCCGGCCGCGCCGACCAACGTCGCGACCAAGACCAAGGGCAAGGGCACGCTCTACAAGTTCTCGTCCGACGGCGCGCCCGATCAGCTGCTCGACGACACGGACGAGCACTACACGAGCCTCGCGCTCGGCGACGACGGCCGGCCCTACGTGGGCACGGGCGTCGAAGGCCGCGTGTACAGCGTGGACGCGAGCCACAGCAGCATCTTGGTCGCAGACGTGGACGAGCGACAGGTGAGCGCGCTCGCGCTCGGCGGCAAAGATCAATTCGTGATCGGCAGCGATCCGGCGGTCGTGCACGCGGTCAAAGGCGTTGGCGGCCCGGACGCCGTGTGGACCAGCAAGGTGCTGGACGCGGGGCTCCGCGCGCGCTTCGGCAAGCTCGATTGGGAAGCGACGGGGCCGCTCAAGGTCGCCACGCGCACGGGCAACACCAAAGAGCCCGACGACACCTGGAGCGCGTGGAGCGCCGATCTCACGGGCCCCGAGCTGGTCGACAGTCCCGCCGCGCGCTACCTGCAGATCCGCGCGCGCTTCGATCGCGATCCGGGCGCGGTGCTGAACGAGGTGTCCGTCTCGTTCCTGACGGACAACCTGCGCGCGGTGATCACCGACGTGACAGCGCGTGACAGCGACACCGACAACGCGGACGACACCTTGCGCGCGTCGGGCGGCCCCGTGACGCACAAGGCGGAAGCGCAGGTCGGTCTGAGCTGGAAGGTGGACAACCCGGACAAGGACGAGCTCCGCTATCGGCTGCAGTTCCGCGCGGTCGGCGCGAACACCTGGTTCGATCTGTCGAAGCCGCAAGAAAAGGTGACCAAGGAGTCGTATTCCTGGGACACGTCGGACTTGCCCGAGGGGCGCTACCGCGTGCGCGTCGTCGCCACGGACGAGCTGTCGAACCCGCCGGATCGCGTCACGCGGGACGAGATGGAGAGCAGCGTCGTGTTGATCGACAATACGCCGCCCTCGATCGAGGGACTCAAGGTGGTCGGCAAGCGCGTGCAGGGCATCGCCATCGACGGCGTCGGTCCGATCGCGCGCATCGAAATCTCGCGCGCGGGCAGCGACGAGTGGCTGCCCTTCTTCCCGAGCGACGGCATCTTCGACGAGCAACGTGAAGAGTTCGACGTCGACGTCTCCGCGCTCACACCCGCGTTGCCGGCGCTGCTAGCCGTGCGCGTGTACGACAAGGCGAACAATTTCGTGGTGCGCAACGTGATCGTGAAGTAAGCCTCTCTGGGGGCAAGAAGAGGAGGATCAGCATGAGTTGGCGATCTTCGGGGGTACTGGGCGCGGTGTTGCTGGCGCTCTGCCATTGCTCCGGCAAGTCGATTGACGAGCCGGGAGCCGGTGAGTCCGGCGGGAGCGCCGGCACTGCGGGACAAGCGCTCGGCGGAGCTGGCCGCGGAAACGTGGGCGGCAGTACGGGCGCGGGCTTTGGCGGATTCTACATCGAGGACGGCGGTGCGTTCCCTACTTGTCCGAACACCTGCGCCGCTCTCCATGCAGACTGCGGATACGTGAACGATCCCATGTGCGGTGTCGTCGTGGATTGCAACGACGTCGCTTGTCCGATCGGTGAATACTGCGGCGGTGACGGGCCGAGCCGTTGCGGCTCCGGCATTTCCGTAGACGGCGGCAGCGCGGGTGCCGCGGGCGCGCCGGAGGGCGGCGCCGCGGGCGCGCCGGATGGAACGTGCCGGCCTGCCACCTGTGCCGAGCTGGGCGCGGAGTGCGGTGTCCTCGCCGACCCGAATTGTCCCGGGTCTACTGTGTCGTGCGGCGGGTGCGATTTCGCCCATAGCTGCGTTGGCCCACCCTTTCACTGTGTCCCTCGACCGAACTGAGGCAGGAACGTGTGGCCGCACTTGAGTGAGACGCGCCGCAGAGTAAAGTGGCGCGCGATTCGTTGAGCGTCCCTTTCGTCAAATACCTGTGGCTCGGTGTGCCGCTCTTCGCGCTCGCGGAGCTCGGCGCGCAGCTGCATTTTTCACATCAATTTCCGACGGTGGACGAGTGGCGCAAAGTCGCGCCGGAAGTCGCACGCCTGAAGCGCCCGGGCGATCTGATCGTCGTCGCGCCGTCCTGGGCCGATCCGATGGCGCGGCTCGCGCTCGGGGATCGGCTGATGCCCATCGCCGAGAGCGCGCGGCCCGACGATGCCGGCTACGCGCGCGCGCTCGAGCTCGGCGCGATCGGCAAGAGCTCGCCCGAGCTCGCGGATTGGCCGCTCGTGGAGGAGCACAGCGCCGGGCACTTCACGTTGCGTGTCCGGAAAAATCCGCGCTTTACGCCGGTGTCGCGCGTGCTGATCGATCACGCGCAGCCGCCGGAGCTGGAGGTGACCGAGTTCGTCGACGGCGCGCCGCGCGCATGCCGCTACTACGAGAACGCGAGCCCGTCGTCGGGCGGTTTGCTCGGGACGCCCATGTTCCCGCGTCGTCGCTTCAAATGCGGCGCGGCGGAAGGAAGCTTCGTCGGGCTCACAATCATAGAAGACGAGGACTACCGGCCTCACCGCTGCTTGTGGGCGAACTCGGGTTTGGGTGACGTGCGCCTCACGTTCAAGGCCGTGCCGCTCGGCAATACGATTCGCGGCTTCGTCGGCCTTCCGTACTTCATGTTTCGCGACCAAGCGTGGAGTCCGGTCTGGATCACCACGTTGATAGACGGGAAAATCGTGGGCCGCTACGCACACCGACCCGAGCAAGGCTTCCGCTCGTTCGACGTAGCGACGACCGAGCAGAGAGGACAGCTCGCCGACGTCGCGTTTCAAATCGCGGTGAGCGATCCCCACGAGCACCAGGTGTGTCTCTATGCCGATATCCGTTAGCAAATCGTGGATGCGCGTGTTTTCGGATCCGCGCGTCACGCGTCGCGCGGGTCTCGGCCTGATCGCCGTGGCCGCGGTGTGGCACGCGACGCGCTTCGACTTTTTCGCTGACGACGCGTACATCGCGCTCCGCTACGCCAAGAACCTGCTGCAATTCCACGAGCTCGCGTACAACCCGGGCGAGCGCGTGGAAGGCTTCACGAGTCCGCTGTGGGTGCTCTTGCTGGCGCTGGGCGGGCTCTCCAAAGCATCGCTCGTCTCGGTCGCGCGCGCGCTCGGCGGCGCGGCGTGCGTCGCGAGCATCGCGGCGACCGCCGAACTCTGGGACGAGTTCGAGCCCGAGGCGCCCGCGCTGTTCGTGCTCGCCCCCGCCGCGCTGCTCGCGTACAGCGTGCCGTTTGCCGCGTGGTCGCTCGGTGGGCTGGAAACGCCGCTCTTCGTCGCTTTGTACACGTGGACGCTCGCGCTCGTCGCGCGCGCCGCTCGCGTGCGCTCGCTGCGCAGCTTCTTCTGGCTCGGGCTCGTGGGTTCGCTCGCGACCCTGTGCCGCCCGGAAGCAACGGTATTGCTGGCGCTGAGCGCGCCGGTGGTCGTGCTCAGCGCGGCGCGCACACCGCGCGCGTTCGTCAAACTCGCCGCGTGGGCGGCGCCGATCTGCGTGCTCATAGGTGGCTACGAAGTATTTCGTCTCGCGTACTACGGCTATCCGCTACCCAACACGTTCTACGTCAAAACCAGTGGCGATCTTTGGCCGCACGGCGTCCAATACTTGGCGTTCGCTGCGGGCGAGCTGTCCTGGGTTTGGGTTTCCGCCTTGGCGATTGCCGCACCGGCGGTGTTCCTGCTCGTGCGCGCTCGTCGCGCGCGCTGGGACGCGCAGCGCGGCGCCCTGCTCGGGCCCGCCGTCGCGATCGTCGCGATCGCGGTGCAGCTCGTGTACATCGCGCGCGTAGGCGGAGATTTTCTGGATCTGTATCGGTTCATCGCGCCGATCCTGCCGGCTCTGTTTTGTTTGGTGGGCGCCGCGCTTTTGCGTGCTTGGTCGCGCTTCGGAGGGCGTGCGCAGATCCCACTGCAAATCACTGCGCTAGGACTCGCGTACGCTTGGATCTCACCCCGGGCTTCGCTCACCGCCGAGGCCCTGACCGTCAATGCCGCGTCGCGCCGTCCGCTGCACCTCGAGCCACTCGGTTGGACGCGCCTCTACGGTCGACGCTGGGCAGGGATCGGCCGCTTTCTCGCGCGCATTCGCGTGCCGTCGGACACGATGGCGATGGGCGCCGCGGGCGCCGCGCCGTTTTTTTCCGGCATGCCGAACCTCGACTTGTTCGGCCTGAACGACGCGGAAATAGCCCACCACGGGTGGGTCGTCGGCAATCGCCCGGGTCACCAGCGCTTCGCGTCGACCGAATACCTGCTCTCCAAACACCCGACCTTCATTCTGATGTATCCCGAACAGACGCCGGAGAGTTCGCGCCCTTTGCGCAGCGATCCATTTTGGGCGAGGAACGGCTATCTGCCGGCGGAGATGAACGTCGATGCCTCGCTGTGTGAGGGTGAGGCGGGCTTCTATCATCAGTTCTTGGTGCGTAGCGATCGCGCGGCGTCGCTGCGAGCTCAAGGCGTGCGCGTCGGAGCCGACGAGCGGCGCTGAGCTCACTCCAAAAACTCAGAACACGTAGCGCGCGCCGGCGCTGCCCACGCCCACGACCGGCGTCCACGGGCTCACGTGAGGATGCTCCGAGGTGGCCGTCGCAGTCGGCGTCGTGACCAACAGACCGAACCACGTGCCGATGCCGGCCGCGCCCACCACGAAGCCGGCGGCGGAGATCGTTTTCAGGTCTCGAAAGGCCGAGTGGTCGTCGGGCACCGGAGTGCCTTCTGTGCAGTGCCCGGCTGGGCAATGTCGGTCCGCGAAGGAGTAGCGGCTGAGCGCGCTGATGCCGGTCACCGTGCCGACGCCGAGCCCGGTCGAGCCGACGCCGAGCGCCACCACGCCCAAGGTTTTTCGGGTGCTCGTCGAGTTCGCGGGCGCAAACGGAGCGCCGCTACCGCGCGCGCTCTGCGCGTGCCAAGACAGCGGAATCGTCTTGGATTCGCCCTCCGCGATCTCGAATGACGTGCTGAGGGCGTCGCCCTCGGTGTCGCGCGCGACCAGATCGTGGCGACCTGGGTCCACCGGGAGCTGCGCGTCAGTCGAAATCTGACGACCGTCGAGCTCCAGGCGCACGCTGCGAGCGCGGTGCAGGGCTTCGTCGATTGCGATCTCGATCGCCGGAATGCGCGGCCTGAGTTCGGCGAGCTCATCGCGCGCGAGCTCCCGCGCGCGCGTGAGCGCCGGGTTCGGCTCGCGCGCCGCGCTTTCGTCGACGGCGCTCTGGTAGGCGGCAGCGCCGTCGAGCAGCTGTCCGAGCGCCACATGCGTGCGCGCCAAGTACACCTCGATCCGAGGATCGGGCACGAGCAAGGAGGCGCGGCCCAGCTCGCCGAGCGCGCGCGCATAGTCGTGCCCCTCGAATGCCTTCATGCCGTCCGC
>DASYCR010000688.1:0-4745 GCA_036500095.1 Polyangiaceae bacterium | reverse complement strand
CGCGCCCGCGATTCGGCGAGCGACAAGGACTCGCCGGAAGCAACCTGACCCACGACAGCCACGCATTCCAGACTCGGATCCCCTTTGAGCCGCGTGGCTATGCTTGACGCGGTCGCCTGCGCCTCGGGCGGGAGCGTCGCTGAACCTTGCTCGAAGCTGAAGCGTTCCGCGAACGTCGCGGTCGGGGTTTTTTGGCGGCTCACGCGATCTTGTTCACTGCTCGCTTCGATCGCGGCGCAGCCCGTGGCGTGTGCAGGCGTCGTGCTGGGAACTCGCTCTGGATCGAAGGGCACCACGTCTGCAGTGAGCGTTTCACTTGTGCAGCCGCTGGGCGCCGACTGCAAGCGACAGCCCACGACGCTCTGTGCGTGCAGGTGATCGGCAAGCGCAAACTCGTACTGTCCGGCGGCACCGAAGCGTAAGCGGACTTCAGGTGGCGTGTACGCGGGAGAGTTCGCGTTGCGCTCGGGAGAGTACGTCGCCTCGTAGACGACGTAGGGTATCGGCAGCACTCGGTCTTCGACTTTGATCAAGCTGCTCAGCCGGCACGACCCCGCCCACGCGGCCGGCGCGCAACTCGGCGCGGCCGGCGCGTGTGCTTGGCCGCAGCTCAGTAGACTCGCCAGCGCGAGCCCCGCGAGACTGACTCGAATCACGCCTCGACTTAACCGCGGACCGTGTCGCGCGTCACCTAGGAACCCACGCCATGACCGAAGGGTTTCCGGGGCGTCGGTTCGTCGGGGGTCCCCGCTCGTGAAAATTAATGGGGCACGACCGAGGGCACTTGGTGGTGGGGGGAGGGGGTGCTGCTCGGCCGCGCCCTCGATTACTACGACACGGATGGCTACAAGTTTCATCCTCAAAATCATTGATTTCGTAGGATATTTTGCCCCTTACTGTGGCACATTTCCACGGCGCTTTTTTCCGCGCGGCGCGTCTGTTTCGCGAGCCTCCTGCGGGGCGTGATGGGTTACTGACTCGCCATTCGCGCCGAGCGAGTCACGCGTCGCGCGCTTTCCGATGGGAGCTTCACCGAGTTCGTCTTCAGCGAACGGTTGCGTGCGTTTGGTCGAAACGTTTCCGACCTTGCAAGGTCGTGCGGGGTCATTGAGGGCTGCGCCGTACGGGAGTTTCTTGTGCGCAGGCGCCATGAAGACCTGTCCATCCCCGACGGGCTTCGGGATGATCGCGCCTGCCACTTGAGGTCGCCCGCTTTGCGCGTCCTCGACGAGCACGATCACGTCGTTTCCTGAAAGACGATAGCCGGAGTACGACGGCCCGGCGCTTCCCTTGGGCTCGTCCTTGCATGAGGAGCCGTCCGGAGTGAGCGCTACGACGAGCTCGGTGGTGTCGTCGAGCAGAGGCACACCGGCTCGCCACTGAAACGCGGCCGACTGCGCGGTACCGAGCCCCACCTTCATGCAGGCGCACGCGACGTTCGCTTTCGTTCCGTCGAGTGTCAGATCGTGGCGAGCGCCGAGCAAGGCCGTCTGCGGGCCGCTTGGCGTCGCGCTTGGGTTCGCTTCCGCGGCGCTGACGGGCTTGTCGTAGATGGCATTTTCGTCGGCTGTCTCGTGCGTTGGTGCACTGCCGGTGTTGACGGACGTATCCGCGGTCATCGAAGCCTGGCAGCCGACGACGAACGCCAACAAGGTGAGCGCGATTTTGGGGGGAATGCTGGCGTGCGGCATGGGGTCCCGAGCCAAAACTTCAGCATCGTTTCCGGCCTTTGGCCAAGTTGTTCTGGGGGAACACGCTCTTTGGACGCTTTTCGGAGCGCCTGCGGCGTCTTTTCCCGCTAGCCTGGACGTCGTGGATTTCGACTCGCTGCGCGCGCGGCTGGCCTCGACGTCGACGCTGCGGGCGACCGGCAAGGTGGTCGGGGTTACGGGCTTGATGTTGCGCGTGACGATGCCGGGCGCGCGCGTCGGCGACGTGCTGATCGTGCATCGGCGCGGCGAGCCGCTGACCGCGGAGGTCGTTGGTTTCCAGGACGGCTTGGCGCTCGTCGTTCCGTTGGGCGAGCTCTCCGGTGTCGGTCCGGATGATCCCGTGGAGTCGACCGGCAGCGGGCTCGACGTGGTGGCCGGTGATGCGCTGCTCGGGCGCGTACTCGACGGGCTCGGTCGCCCTCTCGACGGACGTCCGTTGCCCGCGGGGTTGAAATCAGTGCCCGTCGATCGCTCGCCGCCGAACGCGCTCGAGCGCCAGGCGGTCGAAGAACCGCTCTATACCGGTGTGCGTGTGATCGACGGTCTGCTCACGCTGGCGCAGGGGCAGCGCGTCGGCTTGTTTGCCGGTTCGGGCGTCGGGAAGAGTACGTTGCTCGGCGCGTTGGCGCGCGGGACCAGCGCGGACGTCGTCGTGGTCGCGCTGGTCGGCGAGCGCGGCCGTGAAGTCGGCGAGTTCCTGGAGCATGCGCTCGGCGCGGCCGGGCGAAAACGCGCGGTCGTGGTGGTGGCGACCAGCGACGCGCCGCCGGTCGAACGCCTGCGCGCCGCGCAAGTGGCGACGGCTATCGCCGAGCACTTTCGCGACGAGGGCAAGAATGCGCTGCTGTTGGTCGACTCGGTGACGCGCGTCGCGCGCGCCCAGCGCGAAATTGGTTTGGCCGCCGGCGAACCTCCGGCTCGGCGCGGCTACCCGCCGAGCGTATTTTCGCTTTTACCGCGCCTGCTCGAACGCAGCGGCCAGGGAGAGAAGGGGTCGATCACGGCCGTCTACACCGTGCTCGTGGAGGGCGGCGATTTGGACGAGCCGATCGCCGACGAGGTGCGCGGCATCTTGGACGGACACGTCGTGCTCAGTCGCGATCTGGCCGCGCGCGGTCACTATCCAGCGGTCGATGTCTCCGCGTCCCTTTCCAGAGTGATGACGCGCGTGGCTCGTCCCGAGCACTTGGCGGCCGCCCAGCAAATTCGTGCGCTGCTCGCGCGCTACGAGCAAAAACGCGATTTGATTGCGCTGGGCGCGTACGCGAAGGGCACCGACGCCGAACTCGACCGCGCTATCCTGGCAAATCCGGAGATCGAGCGCTTCTTGCGCCAGGACGCGCACGAGCTCGAGCCGTTCGAGCGCAGCGCGGAAGCTCTCATGCGACTCGCCAAGCGTTTCGCTTGACGTCCGCGAATCTTCGCGGGCCTCTAGTCGTCGCTTGCCGACAGCTCTTGCTCGAGCTCTTTCAGCAGCTGCTTGGCCTGCTTGCTGAGCTTCTTGGGTACGCGCACGTCGACCGCGATGTGTAGATCTCCGCGACCGGAGCGATCCAGGCGAGGCATGCCCTGCCCGCGCACTCGGATCACGCTACCCGGTTGTGTCCCGGCCGCGAGCTCGGCCTTGACGACGCTGTCGTCTGGTAGCATGACCTGGAGCTTGCCGCCGAGCGCGGCCTCGCTGAACGACACGCTGGCGTGCGTGCCCAAATCCGCGCCATGACGCTCGAAGCGCGGATCTTCTTCGACCTCGATATCCACGTAGAGATCGCCGGGTGGTGTGTTGCTCGGCCCCGGCATGCCTTGGCTCGGCACGCGTAGGCGCTGGCCGGTCTCGATGCCGCCCGGAATGGACACGACGACCTTGCGCTCGCGTTCGACCATGCCCGAGCCGCGACAATGTTCGCACGGATCCGGCAGGTATTGGCCGGTTCCGCGGCAGCGCGCACACGGGCTCGAGAACATGATGAAGCCGCGCTGTGCGGTCACTTGCCCCGAGCCGCGACACTGGTTGCACGTTTCCGGGCGAGTGCCGGGTTTGGCGCCAAGGCCGGAGCACTTGTCACAAGGCGCCGCGCCGGCCACGATGATCTCGTGTTTGCCGCCGAGCATTGCGTCCTTCAGGGACAAGCTCGCTTCGACGCGAACGTCCTGGCCGCGCTCGGCGCGTCGACGTCGAGAACCACCCTGGCCCGGAAAACCGGACATGCCGCCGAAGAAATCGGAGAACATGTCCTGGAACTGACTCAGAATATCGCCCATGCCGGCGCCACTGAAGTCGAACCCGCTGCCGCCGAGCCCGGCGTGCCCGAAGCGATCGTAGGTAGCGCGCTTGTTCTGGTCGGAGAGCACGGAGTAAGCCTCCGTGGCCTCCTTGAAACTAGCCTCTGCCGCCTTGTCCCCCGGGTTGCGATCGGGGTGATGCTTGAGGGCGGACTGCTTGTAAGCCCGGCGAACCTCGTCCTCGCCCGCCTCGCGCGAGATGCCCAAGATTTCGTAGTAGTCGCGCTTTTCAGTCATGTTTCACGAGTGCCGCGGGCTGAAGGCTCGCCCGCGCGCAAGCTAAGGCTTCAAACGCCCGTGTCAACGCGAACCCGGACGGCTCGCGTCCTCGCCCGGCGTTTGCTCGACGCGCGCGGTGAGGCTGTCGATCGTCCACTCGGCTGCGCGTAGATCGGCCTCGCGCTCGGCGAGGGTTCGCACGAGCCCGGATTCGGGGCTCGGCAGTGTACGGCGAGCCAGCTCTCGCACCAGCTCGCGACCGGTGCGCTCCGCGGCGCGTAGGTCGCGCTCGAGTCGGCGCACCTCGTGGCCGCGCTCTTGCAGCTGACGCTCGGCGTTACCAAGTTCGTCAGCGACGCCCCGCTCCGCGCTGTCGGCAAGCTCGTCGGTGCGTGCGCGCGCCAGCTTGAGCTCACTCTCCCGTTGCTTTAGCTCCAGGACGGACGCTTTGAGTTCCGCGTCTCGCTTGCTTAGTTCGCCACGCGCGGCGCCGAGCTCGCGCTCAGACGTTTCGAGCTTGCTCTTGAGCTC
>DASYCR010000687.1:0-10247 GCA_036500095.1 Polyangiaceae bacterium | reverse complement strand
TTCGGATCAAAAGAGCGCCTGGCCAAAGACCCTACCTGGAGGGAATGACTCGCTAAAATGGCGCTCGGCCCAGCAATCCGCTAGGCGTGGCTTATGTTCCTAAAGAAGTGGTCGTTTAGGTCCTATCCGAGCAGAGGACTGGGCGAACCGGGTAAGCCGATTACACGGCTGCGTCCCGCTTCTTTTGAACGATGCAACTCAAGCCGCAAGCGACACAGCCCGATCCCGCGCAGGGGCCGCTCGTGCTGATGCGCTTCCGTCCCGCGTGGGCCTACATCGACGGCATTCGCGAGTTCGGTCGCTTTTTTTGCAAGCAGACCTTCGGCACCGAGGACCTGGCCCAGCGCGCAACGATTGTGATTCAGGAGACGCTCGAGAACGCGGTCAAGTACTCGACTCAGTCGCCGCACAGTGAGCTCGAGCTCAAGATTCAAGTCCAGGGAGAGCACATCGAGTTTTCGGTCTCCAGCTTACCGGATCCGGCTCATATCGAGACACTGCGGGACGAGCTGGTCGGTCTGCATTCGCTCGATCCGGAGCAGGCGTACCTGGCCGCATTCGTGCGGGCCTCGAGCCAGCCGGACGCAACGGCCCGCTTGGGCCTAGCCCGTATCCGCTACGAGGGTAACGTGGAGCTTTCGTTGGCGGAAGAAGCGGGCGGCCGCATTCGCATCACCGCGGTAGGAAAGCTATGAGCGCATTCGAAAAAGTCACGCTGCCGAGCCTCGAGAGTCTGACGGTGGAGATCACGGGCCCCGCGACGGTCGTGCTCAAGGGCACGATCACGTGCAAGGATCCCGCGGCGGACCTAGGACCCTTCGTGCGTGCGATGCACGAGGCCATGATCGCTGACCGCGTCGCAGAGCTGCGGGTGGACGTGAGCGGACTGAGCTTCGTCAACTCCTCGGCCATCCGCCTGTTCATCGATTGGACGAGCTGGATCAAGGCGATGCCGGCCAAGCGTTACAAGTTGCAGTTCGCCACGACTCGTCGGGTGACCTGGCAGAAGACCAGCTTTCTCGCGCTGCAATCGCTGGCGGCCGAGGTGATCAGCGTCGAGCAGGTGGACTAGATGAAGCGCGAGCCTCTAGGTCCAGGTCATCCGCTGATAGGCTCGACAGGCCGCAGCGATGACGTACCTAGCTCGCAAGATTCGACGAGTGGCTACCACCGCAAGAGCAGCATGCAATCGGTGGCACTCAACCCATCGAGCTCCGCCATGCGCGCGGCGGCCAGGCAAGCCGAACCGCTCGATATCAATGCCCCGCGCTGCCGCTGTTTGGTGCGCTTGCTCTGCTCGCCCGGCAGCGATTCACTGGAATATACGCATCAATTTCTGACCTCCTACTTGGACGGTCGGCTTCGTCCACAGGTCGCTCAGCGTCTCGGCGTCGCCGGCTACGAGTTGATGTCGAACGCCCTCAACTACAGCTCCATGGCCGAAGATATCGCGCTCGAGATTTTCGATCTGCCTGAGTCTGCCGCGATTCGCGTCGCGAACGAAACGATCGCGCCGCGCATCAGCATGCTCAACGAGCACATGCAGAAGATCCGCAACAACGCCGAGGCCGCGCTCGTGGGAGAGATGCGACGTTCCGTGACCGGCGGGCCCGTGCGACCCATGTTGGGACTGGCGCGCATCGTGCACGAAGTGAGCCTGCAGCTCGACGTCTCGATTCGAGAACGGCGAGTTACGATGACGGCGAGTTGCTTGAAGTAGTTGTTCCGAAAGCTGGCGAAGCAGGCTAGCTTCGCGTGTCGAGGCGGATTGAACGGCGAGCGAGCGCCGCACCGAGCGTCAACACTCGCTAGCCTCCGCGCCAAAAAGCCATGTGCTTGGGAATCCCCGGACAGCTCACCGAAATCTTCGTGGAGGAGACACTGCGCATGGGCAAAGTGCGCTTCTCCGGCGTGCTGCGCTCGGTGTGCTTGGAGCTCGTGCCCGACGCCGTATGCGGGGATTTCGTGCTCGTACACGTCGGTTTCGCGCTCTCGCGCATCGGCGCAGAAGAAGCCGAGCGCTTGACCGCCCTGCTCGACGAACTCGCCCGCTCGGAGCAGGCGTTCGCCACGCGCCCGCCGGGAGACGCATGAAGTTCGTCGATGAATACCGAGATTCCGAGGCGGCACGCCGGTTGTCGGCGGCCATCGCGCGCGAGGTGACGCGGCCCTGGGCGTTGATGGAGGTCTGCGGCGGGCAGACGCACAGCATCGTGCGCTACGGCGTGGACATGCTGCTACCAAGCTCGCTCGAGCTCTTGCACGGACCCGGTTGTCCGGTGTGCGTGACCCCGCTCGAAACGGTCGATCGCGCGCACGCCATCGCCGCGCGACCCGGCCTGATCTTCTGCTCGTACGGCGACATGTTACGCGTGCCCGGTTCGCGCGGAGATCTGGCGCGCGCCAAATCCGAAGGCGCCGACGTGCGCATCGTGTACAGCCCGCTCGACGCCTTGACCATCGCTCGCCAAAACCCGACTCGGGAAGTCGTGTTCTTCGCGATTGGCTTCGAAACGACGGCGCCCGCCAACGCGACCGTCGTCGAGCTCGCGCGCTCGCGAGGGATCAAGAACTTCAGCGCGCTCGTCTCGCACGTGCTCGTGCCCCCCGCGATCACGGCCATTTTGGGCGCCCCCGACAACCGGGTGCAAGGCCTGCTCGGCCCCGGGCACGTGTGCAGCGTGACCGGCACGCGCGAGTACCTGCCGCTCACGAAGAAATACGGCGTGCCCATCGTGGTGACCGGTTTCGAGCCGGTGGACTTGCTGGAGGGCGTGCTGCGGCTCGTGCGTCTGCTCGAGCGCGGAGAGTCCTCGGTCGAGGTGCAGTACGAGCGCGCGGTTCGGCCGGAAGGCAACGCGCGCTCCCTCGAGCTCGTCGAACGCGTGTTCGAAGTGTGCGATCGCAAATGGCGCGGCATCGGCAGCATTCCTCAGAGCGGCTATCGCTTGCGCTCGGAGTACCACGAGCAAGACGCAGAGCGGCGCTTCGACGTTGCGTCCGTCGAGACGAACGAACCGGCCGAGTGCATCAGCGGGCAGGTGCTGCGCGGCGTGAAAAAGCCGACCGAGTGCCCGGCGTTCGGCACGCGCTGCAGGCCCGACCGTCCGCTCGGCGCGACCATGGTCTCCTCCGAAGGCGCCTGCGCGGCGTACTTCCACGCCGGGCGCTTGCGCGCCGGAGTCCGCAGCTTGCCGGTGGCTTCATGAGCATTCCCGACGACGACGACGCGGCGTGCCCGCTCCCGTACTCGGACTACGACCGCGTGGTGCTCGGTCACGGCAGCGGTGGGCGTCTGAGCCGTGATCTGCTCGAGCAACTCCTGTTGCCGGCGCTTGGGCTCGCTGCGCATGATCCGCTCGAAGATCAAGCGTTGCTCGCGCCGATCGTCGGCCGCCCCGCCCTGACGACCGATGCCTTCGTGGTCCGTCCGCTGTTCTTTCCAGGCGGAGACATCGGACGGCTGTCGGTGTTCGGCACCGTGAACGATCTGGCCGTCGGCGGCGCGGTGCCCCGCGATCTCGCCTTGTCGTTCATCCTCGAAGAAGGGCTGCCTTTCGAGACCCTGCTGCGCGTCGCGCGTTCTGTTGCGCGCGCCTGCGCGGAGGCACGCGTTCGGCTGGTCACCGGCGACACCAAAGTCGTCGAGCGCGGCAAGGCGGAAGGGCTGTACATCACGACCAGCGGGGTCGGTGTCGTGGCGCCGGGTCGCGAGCTGTCCGTCGCGCGCGCCGCGGCGGGTGACGTCGTGCTCGTCTCCGGCACGCTCGGTGATCACGGCATCGCCGTGATGGTGGAGCGCGAGGGTATCGAAATCGAAGGCGAGCTCTTGAGCGACGCCGCGCCGCTCACGGGCCTGGTGCAAGCGATGCTCGAGGTCGAGCCGAACATCCGCTGTCTACGCGATCCGACGCGCGGCGGCCTCGCCAGTGCCTTGAACGAGATCGCGCGCGCGTCGCGCGTCGGCATTCGGCTGGACGAGCTGTCGATCCCGATCCGCCCCGAGGTGGAGGGCGTTTGTGAGCTACTCGGCCTCGATCCGCTGTACGTCGCCTGCGAAGGGCGGCTGGTCGCGGTCGTGCCTCGAGCTTCCGCCGAGCGCGTACTCGGCGCGATGCGCGCGCACGAGCTCGGCCGCAACGCGGCGGTCGTCGGCGAGATCACGAGCGGACCCAGCGGGCTCGTGACCGAACGGACGCGCGTCGGCGGCGAGCGGGTCGTGATGATGCTCGCCGGCGAGCAGCTACCGAGGATTTGCTGATCCCAGAGCGTGAGAGAGGTGACCGATGAGTGAGCTCAAGATCTCGTTCACGAATGCCGAACCCGCGGTGCCCGAAGTCGACGTACTTTGGATCACCGCCGGGCTCAGCTGCGACGGCGACTCGGTGTCCATCACCGCCGCCACGCAACCGAGCCTCGAAGACGTACTCCTGGGCGCTCTGCCGATGCTGCCCAAGGTGAACCTGCACCATCCCGTGCTCGCCTACGAAACGGGCGAGGACTTTCTGGTGCCGTTTCGACGCGCCGCGGAGGGCAAAGCGCCGAGGCCGTTCGTGCTCGTCGTCGAAGGCTCGATCCCCAATGAAAATGTGAAAAAAGAGGGCTATTGGGCGGCCTTCGGTACAGATCCCAAAACGGGTCAGCCGATTCTGACCTGCACGTGGATCGATCAGCTCGCGCCCAAAGCGTGGGCGGTCGTGGCGATCGGCACGTGCGCGACCTACGGCGGCATGCACGCCATGGAGGGCAATCCGACCGGCGCGATGGGGCTCCCAGACTATCTGGGTTGGGACTTCAAGTCCGGCTCGGGCTTGCCCGTGGTGTGCGTGCCGGGCTGTCCGGTGCAGCCCGACAATTTCATGGAGACGTTCGTTTACCTGCTCTACCAGGCGGCGGGACTCGCGCCGCCGATCCCGCTCGATCACGCGCATCGCCCGACCTGGCTCTTCGGACAAACGGTGCACGAGGGCTGCGATCGCGGCGGCTACTACGAGCAGGGAGACTTCGCGAGCTCTCTCGGCTCCAGAAAGTGCATCGTCAAAGCCGGTTGCTGGGGACCAGTCGTGCTGTGCAACGTCGGCAAGCGCGGCTGGATGAACGGCATCGGCGGCTGCCCGAACGTGGGCGGCGTGTGCATCGGCTGCACGATGCCCGGATTTCCCGATAAATTCATGCCATTTTTGGAAGAGCCGCCCGGCGCGAAGATGTCGACGGCGGCGGTGCTGATGTACGGGCGCACCGTGCGCGCGCTACGCAACTTCACCAAGTCGTCGCTCGACAAAGAGCCCGTCTGGCGAAAGCCGGGCGAAAAACTAGAAACTGGCTACGGCGCGCCGGTCGCGCCCGCCCGCGCGCCTACCCACGTTGGTCCCAAAGGAAGCTGATGAGTAACCCTTCTAGTCAAGTCGTCGATATGTCGTGGGATCCCATTACGAGGATCGTCGGCAGCCTCGGCATTCATACCAAGATTGATTTTGGCACACGCAAAGTCGTGGACTGTTGGAGCACGTCCTCCATTTTTCGCGGCTACAGCGTGTTCATGAAGGGCAAGGACCCGCGCGACGCGCACTTCATTACCAGTCGCATCTGCGGCATCTGCGGCGACAACCACGCCACTTGCTCCGTCTACGCGCAGAACATGGCGTACGGCATCAAGCCCCCGCACCTGGCGGAATGGATCGTGAATTTGGGGGAAGCCGCCGAGTACATGTTCGACCACAACCTCTTCCAGGATAACCTGGTAGGCGTGGATTTCTGCGAGAAAATGGTGAAGGCCACGAATCCGGGTGTGTTCGATCTCGCCGAGCGCACGGAGGCTCCGAATGCCGAACTGCACGGCTACCGCACGCTCGCGGACATCATGCGCGAGCTCAACCCATTCACGGGCAAGATCTACCGAGAAGCGCTCGAGATGAGCCGGCTCACGCGCGAGATGTTTTGCTTGATGGAGGGCCGCCACGTACACCCGTCCACGATCTACCCGGGCGGCGTGGGCACGGTGCCGAGCATTCAGCTCTTCACCGACTACCTGACGCGGCTGATGAAGTACGTCGAGTTCTTGAAGCGCGTCGTGCCGCTACACGACGACCTGTTCGACTTCTTCTATGAAGCGCTGCCCGGCTACGAAGCGGTCGGCGAACGGCGCGTGCTGCTCGGCTGCTGGGGTTCGTTCCAAAACCCGGAGACGTGCGATTTCACCTACAAGAACATGGGCAGCTGGGGCCAGGACATGTTCGTCACGCCCGGCGTAGTGGTGGACGGCAAGCTCGTCACGACCAATCTCGTCGACATCAACCTGGGGATCCGCATCCTGCTCGGCAGCTCCTTCTACGACGATTGGACGCCGGGCCAGAAGTTCGTCGACAAGGACCCGCTCGGCAACCCGGTCGACGCGCGCCACCCCTGGAACCAGACCACGCTGCCGCACCCACAAAAGCGGGATTTCACCGACAAATACACGTGGGTGATGTCGCCGCGCTGGGTCCCGCCGAACAGCAGCGAGCACCTCGCGCTCGACACGGGTGGCGGCGCCCTCGCGCGACTGTGGGCTACGGCCTTGGCGGGCAAGGTGAACATCGGCTACGTCGAGAGCACCGGCGCCAGCGTGATCATTCGCTTGCCCAAAAACGCGACGCGGCCCGCGACCGAGTTCACCTGGCGCATCCCCGCGCACAACAACACGCTCGAGCGCAACCGCGCGCGCACCTATTTCCAAGCCTACGCGGCCGCCGCGGCGTTTCACTTCCTCGAGCAAGCCATGGCCGAGCTCCACGCCGGGCGCACGCAGACCGCCGTGGACTTCACCGTGCCCAAGGACGGCATCGGCTGCGGCTTTCACGAAGCCGTGCGCGGTGTGCTCTCGCACCACCTGGTGATCCGCGACAAAATGATCGCCAACTATCACCCGTATCCGCCGACGCCGTGGAACGCGAGCCCGCGCGACTCGTTCGGCACCAAGGGCCCGTACGAAGACGCCGTCACGGGCACGCCGATTTTCGAAGAGAACGCGCGCGATTGCTTCAAGGGCATCGACATCATGCGCACGGTGCGCAGCTTCGATCCGTGTTTGCCGTGCGGCGTGCACATGTACCTGGGCGACGGCAAAGAGCTGGTCGTGCGCCACTCCCCCACGCTCGGAGCCATCAGCGGTTAGGACAAATGTCCCAGGATTTTCCAAGCAAGATCGCGGAGCTCGAGCAGGCGCTCGAGCGCGTCGAGCACGTGCTGCGCGGGCCGGAGCTCGAGCTGGTCCGAGAGCTCTTGGGCACGGTGCTCGAGGTACACAAGCTCGCGCTCGAAGACCTGCGCTCGAACCTCGGTGAGCCTGCGCTCGTGGCCGCTGCCACGGCCGAGCCGTCGATCGCCTGGGTGCTGGCGTATCACGGCGTGAGCGCCGAGGTTCTCGAACGCGCGCTGCAGACGGCCGCGCAGCGCGAGCAGGAACGCCGCGAGCGCGCGCAACCGTCTCGCGAGCAGGAGGCGGCGCTGATCCCCATCGTCCAGCTTTTGCGGCGAGGAGCGGAGCCTGCGCCATGACGGTCCGCGCGCAGGAACACTTGCGCCGATTCGTTGCGGCGCGCTCGGCCGCGCCGGTAGAGCGCTGCGAGCTCTGTGGTCTGGCCATCGCCGAAAAGCACGAACACGTGCTGGAGCCCGCCGCGCGCGGCCTGCGCTGCGCGTGCAGCGCGTGCGGGCTCTTGTTTTCCGAGCGTGGAGACGGGCGCTTCCTGCGCGTACGCCCACGCGCGGAGTCTCTGCTCGAATTCTCGCCGAGCGAAGCCGCTTGGCAGGAGCTCGGCGTTCCGGTTGGGCTGGTGTTCTTCGTGCGCAAACGGAGCGCGCCGGGCGTCGTGGCGGCCCTACCGGGGCGCGCCGGGACGGTCGAAAGCCTGGTGAGCGCGGAAGCCTGGGAAAGCTTGTGCCTGAGCTATCCGCGCTTGCGCTTGCTCGACGCGGAAGTGGAAGCCTTGCTCGTTCGCCGCACGGCGCATGGACGCGCAGCGCTCGTCGTCTCGATCGACCACTGCTACGAGCTGTCGGCGCGCTTGATGCGCGAGCCCGCGCCGCTGTCGATGGTCGAACCCGCCGCGGTGGATCGCTTCTTTGCCGAGCTCGATACGCGCGCCGGCGTGCGGCACGGCCAAGCCTGCGACGAGGCGCGCGCGCCATGAGCTTCGAGGCGGCCGAAAAGATCGCGCGCGCGCTGATGTACGAAGGGTATTTGCTGTACCCTTACCGGAAGAGCGCGCTCAAGAATCAGCGACGTGTCGCGTTCGGCTCACTTTATCCCGAGGTCTCGAGCGAGCGCAGCCGGGCCCAGCTCGAAGTGTTGCTGCGCGCCGAGCGCGTGCGCGTGCGCGTGCTGTTTCTGCACTGGGCGCGCCGCCAAGATCCGAACGAACCCGCCTGGCTCGAGGCCGTGGATCGCGCCGTGGACGTCGGCCCGTTTTCCCTCGCGCTGCTCCTGAAAGAGACCAAGCACACGTCCTTCACGTTTCCCGCAGCGCGTTGGCGGGACGGAAGCTCGGAGCTCGTCTCGGATAGCGTGACGGGCTCCCTGCAATTGTCGGCTGAAGAGGTAGCGCGCGGTGTCTCGCGCTTGCGCGTCGTGCTCCAGAACTGCGCCGTCGGCCCGACCTTCGCCGACCCGGAGCGCGCGACGCTCGCGAGCCTCGCCTCGGCACACGTGCTGGTCCAGGCCGAAGCAGGCGAAGCGCTCTCGCTGCTCGAACCGCCGGACGCCTTGCAGGACGCCGCGGCTCGCTGCAAAAACGACGGCTTGTGGCCCGTGTTGGTCGGTGAACGCGCGCTGCCGAACACCCTGCTCGGTTCGCCGATCACGCTCTACGACTTCCCCGCGGTCGCCCCCGAAAGCCAGGGAGACTACTTCGACGCGACTGAAATCGATGAAATGCTCGCGCTGCGCGTGCGCACGCTCACGGAAGACGAAAAAGAACAAGCGCGCCGCACCGACCCGCGCGCGCGCCGCATCCTCGAACGCACTGAACAGTTGAGCGAAGAGCAGATGGGGTCCCTGCACGGCGCCTGGCGCGAACCGCCGCGCAGCGCGAACTCCGGCGGCCTCGAACCGGGTGATCGCGTGCGGCTGCGGCCGCGACCCGGGCGAGACGTGTTCGATCTGGCCTTGGCCGACGAGCTTGCCACCGTGATTTCGCTCGAACAGGACTTCGAGGGCAGACGATTTTGCACGGTGACCGTCGACGCCGATCCGGGTCGTGACCTCGGCGTGCAGGGCCGACCGGGGCACCGCTTCTTTTTCGAGCTCGAAGAGGTCGAGCGGGTGTCATGACGAAGATCTTGGTAGCCGGCATCGGCAATGAGCTGTTCGGTGACGACGGCTTCGGGATCGCGGTCGTAGAGCGGCTCTGCGCGGGCTCGCTCGAGGAGACGAGCCGCCAGCGCGGCGTCGAGCTTCGTTTGATGAACGCGGGCACGCGCGGCTTCGACCTCGTCTCGGCGTTGCTCGACGGCTGCGACGCCGCCATCTTGATCGACGCGGCGCCGCGCGGACGTCCGCCCGGCACGCTGTACGTGCTCGATCCGAGCGAGGACGCGCCGAACCTGGAGCCCGGCCTAGACCTGAGCATCGACCCGCATCGACTGGAACCCGCTCGGGCTCTGTCGCTGGCCCGCGCAACGGGGGCGGCGCTGTCTCGCGTGCGGGTCGTCGCCTGCGAGCCGAGTCCCGCGCTCGAAATGAGCGACCAGCTCAGCACGGCCGTCAGGGCCGCCATCGAACCCGCACTGTCGGAAGTCGAGCGCCTCGTGGCGGAGCTATCGCGTCCGGAGCTGGCCGATGCATGAGCTCTCGGTTGCGATGGAAGTCGTCGAGCTCGTCACGGCGCGCGCGGCGGGGGCTCGCGTCAAGCGCGTCGTGGTCGAGGTGGGCGCGCTCGCCGCGATCCTACCGGACGCCCTCGCGTTTTCGTTTCAGGTCGCCAGTGACGGCACGAGCGCGGCCGGCGCAGAGCTTCAAATCATCGAGCAAGACGCGCAGGGCCGTTGCCGCAGCTGTCAGCGCGAATCCGCGCAGCGCGACATCCTGGCGAGCTGCGTCTGCGGTGAACGCAATTTCGATTGGCTCAGCGGCGCGGAGCTCAAAATCCGAGAAATGGAGATTGTCTGATGTGTGCCATTTGCGGCTGCTCCGACCCCCAAGCGCACGCGCGTGCGCACGCACACGACCACTCCCACGCACACGACCACTCCCACGCGCACGACCACTC
>DASYCR010000686.1:0-7195 GCA_036500095.1 Polyangiaceae bacterium | reverse complement strand
CTGCTGCGAACGGCAAGCGCGTGCTCGGCTTTCGGCGCATCGGCAAGCGCATCGTGTTCGAGCTCGAGAGCGAGCTCTATCTAGTCTTTCACCTGATGATCGCGGGACGCTTTCACGTCAAAGCAAAGGACGACAAGCTCGCCGGCAAGGCGCCGCTGCTCGGCCTCGACTTCCCGGACAAGACGCTGGTGCTCACTGAAGCCGGCAGCAAACGCCGCGCGAGTCTGTACGTCGTGCAGGGTGAGGCGGGGCTCGCGGAGTTCGCGCGCGGGGGCCTCGAGCCGATCGGCGCCCCGCTCGTGGCGTTTCGCGAGCGGCTCGTGCTCGAGAATCGCACGCTCAAGCGCGCACTCACCGATCCGCGTCTGTTCAGCGGCATCGGCAACGCCTACTCGGACGAGATTTTGCATCGCGCGCGGCTCTCGCCGGTCAAGCTCACCTCGCGCTTGAGCGCGGCCGAAATCAAGACGCTGCACGCAGCGACGGAGACCGTGCTCGAGGAGTGGACCGCGCGCCTGCGGGCCGAAGTCGGCGCGGGTTTTCCGGAAAAAGTGACGGCATTTCGTCCCGAAATGGCCGTGCACGGTCGCTATCAAAAACCGTGTCCGGTGTGTCAGACGCCCGTGCAGCGCATCGTGCGCGCCTCGAACGAGGTCAACTACTGCCCGCGCTGCCAGACCGGCGGAAAGTTACTAGCCGACCGCGGACTCTCGCGTTTGCTCGGCCAAGATTGGCCGCAGAGCTTGGAGGAGCTCGAAGAGCTCAAAGCCGAGCGACGCGAGCCGAAGCCGCTCGAAAAGACGCCTCGCGGTTGAACTTGGGGTCGTTCGCGCTTTGTGAGATGATCCGAGGTCGAGGGCTTCGTGGCGTCTCCGTCCGTTCGACCGACTAGTTTTCGCGTGGTTCCGAACGAACCGCTGAAAGGCGTCGTGGACGCCGACGCGCGCGTGCGCAGCGTGAATGCGTCCGTGACGACCAAGGGCATGTATTTCGCCGAGCTGGTCGCGCAGCTCGACGAAGCGCAGATCGCCGCAGTGTGGCCCACGCTCGCGCAGGCGCCGCGCCACGGCAAATATCAGCCGTTCCTCGACTACCCGTTCGCCGACGCGTTGCGCTGGCTGCACGCAGTCGCCGCCCACAAATACCCGAGACACAGCTTGCTCGAGGGCTTGCGCCGGCTCGGCCGCGACACCGTGCTCGTGTTCCTTTCGTCGCGCGCGGGCCAGGTCGTCAAAGAAATGAACCTCGGCCCGCGCGACGCGCTCCTGCGCATGCCGGCCATGTGGAAAGTCACCGATCCGAGTCACAGCGTCACCGCCAGCGAACCCGAACCCGGCGTCGTGCACTTCGACGTGCGCGGCTTCCCCGGCTGGCTCGACTGCGGCCTGATCGGCACGCTCGAGCAAGTCGTGATCAGCCGCGGCGCGGAGCCCGAGATCCAAGTCGACCTCGCGGGCCCCGAGCAAGGCGCGTTCAGCGTGCGCTGGTACGAAGAGACGGCGTGAGTCGTGAGCATGGGCTGCCTCGACGGCAGCTCGCGTGCACAGAGTCCAGCGCGGCGCTGGGCCGCTCTTGGCGCGCGTCGCGGTGTGCTATGATTTTGCCATGACGTTGCCCGTTCGGCGGCCCGCTACGTACGACGACATCGTCGCGTTGCCCGAGCACGTTGTCGGTGAAATCGTCGGCGGCGAGCTACAAGTGAGCCCGCGGCCGGCGATTGGACACGCGCTCGGGTCGTCGGCCTTAGGGGCAACGCTCATGCCGCGGTTCCAGTTCGGAGACGGTGGTCCAGGCGGCTGGTGGATTCTGGACGAACCTGAATTACATTTCGGCGAAGACGTCGTGGTTCCTGATCTTGCCGGCTGGCGCAAGGAACGGATGCCGGAGCTTCCGCGCAAGACCTTCCTGACCGCTACGCCTGACTGGGTCTGCGAGTTTCTTTCTCCCTCTACGAGCCGCTTCGATCGCACCAAGAAAATTCCCCTCTACGCGCACGCACGCATCCCCCACCTGTGTTTGTTCGACACGCTCGCCGAGACGCTCGAGGTGTTTCGGCTCGAGTCCGCACACTGGGTGCTCTTGGGCGCTCACGGTGGAGACGACGTCGTGCGCGCGGAGCCGTTCGACGCGGTGGCGCTCGAGTTGAAGCGAATTTGGGGCAGGTAGCTTTCTGGTTTTTTATTGCCGAGGTCCTTCGCATGTCGCCCCGCAATGCCTGCGACCAGAGGCCAGCCGGCGCCGGGTTTGCCGGATTTTTGTGGATCTTGGTCTCTGTGCTGGATCGTGATCTGATCGTGCCAAGACTGCTAAATGTCGACCGCGGGGCCCTGCCCCAGCTCCCCGGGAGTTGTGAAATATGCACTAGCGGCGCTTTGCGGGCAGCACGAGCTTGCGCCCGGCGCGCCGCCGAAAGTAGACGCTGAAGTCCGCCGCGTCGACGGAAACGACCGGAAGTTTGGGGTGGTGATCGCTCAAGGCCACTAGACAAGCATCCGCGAAGTCCACCCAGCGGTTTCCGTAGGCGAGCATTTCCGTGCGCACGGGCCCGAGCTCTTCTGGCAAGAAGTGGCGGCTGACGACGAGCTCATCCTCGAGCCAGCGGATGAGCTTTTCAACGCTAGGCCGCCCCGCCTGCTCGAGTAGGAACACGGTTTCGGAGACGCAGGCTTCGGCGGTCAACCAAGGGCCGCGCAGCGACGGCAGTAGACCCACTGCCCAGGTATGGTGCGCGTCCGAGCCGTTGAGGAGCGCTACGAGAAAGCCCGTATCAACGATGGCGCGTGCGGCCATAGCCCGACATCCGCTGGCGATTGTTTGAAAGATCGCGCGGCCCTTGCCCTACTCCGAGATCCGCGCCGAGCAGGCTTCGCATATCGAGCCCTTCGTCCTCGCGCGCGACTCGCTCGATCCCTTCACGGATCAGCTCCGACTCGGAGCAGCCTAGCGTCTTGGCCACGCGGGCCAAGCGGGCCGCGAGCGCGCGGGGAACTTTGACCGTCTTGATGACCGTGCCCACGGGTCGAATATTACCGGGTGGTAATACGTCGGTCAAGCGCGCCTCGGCCGTACAGCTCGCGGCGGCGCGAGCCGCTCAGTTCCCGAACGGCTTCGGCTCTTTGCGCGCTTTGACGACCTTCATCGCGTTGTCGAGCACGGTCTTGTCGTCGCGCAAGCAGGCGTAGCAGTCTCCGCGCTTGCCCGGGCCGCAGCCGTATTTGCGCGTGAGCTTCGCCAGCAGATGAAACGAGCGTTTGTCGCCGAGCTCGGTCGCCTTCGGTAACAGTGTTTGAAACTCTTCGCACTTTTCCGCGTTGCGCAGGTCGAGCGCGATCGCGAGCTGGGGTGAGGCCTTGGCGCGCACGTCTTTGCTGTACATCAGCGAGCGCGCGAGATCGGTCGCGGTCGTGTGCGCGACGGTGTCCGTCCAGATCTCGTAGATCATGTCCGCGCTGATCGGCCCAGGGACTTCCGCCATCGCCGCGAGCGCCTCGGGCGCGGTCTCCGGGTCGTCTGCAAAGCGACGGAGGTCGCCGAGCACGCCGGCGTCTTTGACCAGGCCCGGATCATGGCCGAGTTTGTCGCGCAGGGCGCGCGCCGCGCGCAGCTCCTGCGCGGAGTGTCCGACGGACAGCGCGAGCGCGTCCGAAACGCTGAGCTCCGCGGGCGCTTTGCCGGCGAGCTCCTTGAGCGCCGCGTCGTCGCCGCTGGCGGCTCGGTCGATCAAGCTCGCGGGCTTACCGCTGTCGGCGTTGGTCGGGCTGAGCGACGGCTGGCTCGGGCTCGGCAAGGCGATCGGCAGCGCGCCGACCTTGGACGAGGGCTCGGCGCTCGGCTCGAGCTTGTTCGCGCTCGGGGTACCGCCGGCCACCGCGGCCGCGGCGAACGCCGCGCCGAGCGCGACGATCAGCACCAGCGGCGTGATCAACGTCCAGAGTGGCACCTCCCCGCCGGCGAAGCGCACGCGCTGCGCGAGCGCGGGCCCGAACGACGGCGCAGGTGGCGGCGGCGAGGAGCGATGTTTGATCAGCGTGGTCGCGCTGCGCGCGGCGTCGCGATCACTGTTCGGCGGCGGCACCGAGGGCGGAGCCTGCATACCGAGCGGTGGCGCGGGCGGCAGTGGCGGCGCCTGCCGCCCGCTCGGCGGCGGAGGCGCTTGCATGCCGAGCGGCGGCGTAGGCCGCGTGGACGAGAGCGGCGGCGGTGGTGGCGGCGGACGCACCGAGATGTGATCCTGAATCACGACCTTGGCCACGGGCTCACTCACGCGCGCCGGCGGCGGCGGCGCGGAGGGCGGAAACGACGCGAACTTCGTGCTGGGGGCTTCCGGCGCCGTGTCCTTGGCGGCCATCGCGCGCGCGCGCGCGGCGGTCGTGTTGTCCACTTGCGTGACTTCGCGCTCGGGCGCCATTTCCGGACCTTCGTAACGAGCGAGCACGCGTTCTGGCGAAACCGGCGGCAACGGAGGCAGCGGCGGTAGGGCTTCGGCCTCAGGGGCCGGTGCTGCCGGCGGCGGAGTGGCCGACCAACCGGAATCCACGAGGGATTGTCGGACGGCTTTCGGGTCGGGACCGCTCCGGTCGCTCATTCTGCGCCGAGCCTAGCGCGTTTTTTGGCTAGCCGTAAGCACGGCTCCGTGGCGTTACCGTTTGCCGTTGGTGGCAACTTCGGGAAAGAGCTCACTGTTGTTCTCGGGGCCGCGCAGAATCGCGTCGGCGGCGGGCGGAATACGGCGCGGCACGTGCTCGTCATCGACGCAGGCGAGGAGCGTGAAACCCTCCGCCACCACCTCGTCCGAGCAGGCGCGCAGCAAGCGATAGTCAAAGCGGACTTTTACACGTGTGATTTCCGTGAGTCGTGTTTCGACCGAGAGCAGCTCGTCGAAGCGCGCGGTCTTTCGGTAGCGCACGTTGGCTTCCACGACCGGCAAGTGGATGCCGAGCTTGGTCCACGAGTTGTAGTCGAGACCGCGCCGGCGCATGTACTCGACGCGCCCCACTTCGAAGTACGAGATGTAGGTGGCGTGATGGACGATGCCCATCAGATCCGTCTCGCCGAACCGCACGCGAATGAATTGACGAGAGAGGCAATGAGCCGGAATCTCGAGCTGGGCGGGGAGCGCGATGGATTGCATGCGGCGGGGGCGAGCGAGCTCTTTCGCGAGCGGGGCAACATACTAGGGAATTTGCCGCCCGAGCAAGCTGAAAAGCATGCAGGATCGCCTGTAACTCATGGAATGACCGGGGAATTTTGGGGCGTGCGCCGCTGCTCAGCGCGCCAGCTGGCTCTCGACGCGGCGCTTTAGGGCCTGATTCATGTACACGAAACCGCGGGAGGTCTTGGTCAGCGTGGGGCCGAGCAGGCGCAGCAGCACGCCGCTGAAGTTCTCGCCGTGCGTGACGCGCGTACGGCCTTCCTCGAGCTCTCGCAAGCGAAAGAAATGCTCGCCGTCGAACAGTCCCTTGAACCAGAGGTGCCCGAGCCAGCAAAACTCGCGCTCCGGTTCGTAGCGGATGAGCTTTGGACGGAGTGTGTAGTCACTGCCCTCCGGCAGGCTCAAGTGCACTGTCAGCTCCTCGCCGAGCGCGAGCTTCCCGGAAATCCCGGTGATGAAGGGGTTCCACTCGGGGTAGGAGTGAAAGTCCGTCAAGGTCTGCCAGACCGCCTGGCTGGGCGCGTCGATTTCAATCTCGGTGCGGAGCTGCATGGGGCTTTTGTGAACACTAGGCGGGGACGAGAGGCTCGAGAAGCCCGAAGAAACACCAAACGCCGTAAAAAGTAGCGACAGCGAGCGTTCGCCGATGTTCCCGAGCCGCGCCGATTTCGCGATAGAGTGAAGGCAGATGAAGCTACTGCGTGCGACGATCGTTGGCGTCGGTCCGTTCGAGGAGCTGACGCTGCCGTTTGCGGACGAACAAGGCGAGCCGCGGGCGGTGACGGTGATCCACGGCGGCGGCGGCATCGGTAAGACCACCGTGCTGCAGGTGATCGGCAGTACGCGGCCTGGCCACGCCGTGGTGCAGTCGAGTCGCGGCGAGCCGCGCGAGGGCGCGCCTCCCGCGCACGCGGCCTGTGAGTGGCTGCTCGGTCACGACGAGCCGGGGCGCCCACACGCGCTGTGCGTGGCGAGCCCCAACGTGCGGCTCAGCCCGAGCGACGAGGTGGAGAGCTTGCGCAAGCGCGAGCAAGCCTTCTTCGATCGCGTCGCGACGGACGGCGGCTTCGCGTTTTTGTCGATCGCTTCCACGCGCTGGTTCTCGCGCCAACCGATCGGCTTCAGCGCGCCGGCGCGCAGCATCGCGCGCTACGACGTGCGGCTGGCGCCCGGCCTGGACGACGCGACGCGCGCCGATCTCGCGCGCGAAACCAAGCAAGCGCTGGCTTACGCCGCGATCAGCGAGGCGCTCTCGGCCCCGAATAAAATCGAACCGCGCCGCTTCGATCTGCTGGGCGCCGGCATGCGCGCGGTCGTCGATCAGTTCGCCGCGCTCGGCGGCTTTCGCTATCGCGGGCTCGACCCCGGCTCGTTCGAACCGATTTTCGAGGCACGCTCGCGGGCCGTCTCCTTCGATGCGCTGCCGACGCGCGTGCGCGACCTCGTCGCGATTGCGGCGCTCTCGGTGCGCACGTTGTGGGCGGCTTACCCGGATCGCGATCCGCGCGAGTCGGAAGGTGTGATCGCCGTCGACGAAATCGAACTGCACCAGGACGCGCAAGTGCAAGCCGAGCTCTTGCGCACCCTGAACGACGCGCTACCCGAAGCCCAGTGGATCGTGACCACTACGTCGCCGGTGATCGCGGCCAGCGCGGACGCGCGCGACGTGCTCGCTCTGCGCCGCTTGCCGGAGCAGGACCGGGTCGTGGTGCACGCGGGCGAAGAGGCGCGCACGCACTGAGCCGGAAACATGCGCCCTTACCATGCTGGCACCCTGCTTGCGTCGCTGCTCTTGGCATGCTCGACGCCCGACGCGCGGCAAGTATCCCTGCCTGTCGCGGCGCACACTCTCCCGGGTTGTGCCGCTCCGCCGACTGCCAACATCGACCTGACCGCGTTCGGCGATTTCCCCTCCGACATCCACGCCGTGGAGCTGCGCTTGAACAGCCGGGGCGCCGCGCTCAACTTTCCGCTCGACACTCAGGGACTCAGCGCGATCGCAAGCGACCCGAGCTTCCGCGGCTACACGACCCGGCACGGCGA
>DASYCR010000685.1:0-4604 GCA_036500095.1 Polyangiaceae bacterium | reverse complement strand
CGCCCTGTTTGCCGCGACGCTTTCAGCATAAGATCACCCGCGATCGCAAGGCTGACAAACACGACCACGGCTCGCACCTGCGCGCACATTTACGTCAATCCGCCCGGCCTACCGGCATAAACGACGTAAACAACGGCGTGTGGGAAGTGCGCTATAGCGTGTCGCCAGATGGCCCTCACGATCCTCGAGAACCAAGCCCCGAGCATGGCCGCTGTCGTCAGCCAGCTGTGTACGCAGGCCCAGTTCGAAACGGACGAGTACGAACAGTGGCGTCAGGAAATGGGCCTGCACTTTTCGTATCACCGCAAACATTGGGAGTTTGCCTTCATCCTGCAGGCGCTGAAACAAACCGGCATGCTAGTGTCGGGCAAGACCGGGCTGGGCTTCGGCGTCGGGCGCGAGCCGCTGGCCTGCGTGATGGCGAAGAGCGGTTGTGAGCTGGTCGCCACGGATCTCGCCGCGCGAGCAGCCAGGAGCCTCGGTTGGTTACGGAGCAAGCAGCACGCGCGCTCATTGCGCAGCTTGTTTTGGAAGGGCATCTGCGATTGGGAGTTCTTCCAAAAGCATGTGCGCTTCCGAGCCGTCGACATGAACGACATTCCGAGCGACATCGGCAACTATGACTTCGTCTGGTCGGCGTGCGCTCTCGAGCATCTGGGCTCGCTCGCGAAGGGCAGCGCGTTCGTATCAAATAGCCTAGGCTGCCTCAAGCCCGGCGGCGTGGCGGTTCACACCACCGAGTACAATGCCATGTCCGACTCCCGCACCGTGGACAACGACGGCACCGTGCTTTACCGCAAGCGAGACATTCTCGAGCTCGCGCGCCAGGCGGCCGAACGCGGTTACGACGTCACGCTCAATTTCACCGAGGGACAGTTGCCGGCCGACCAGTTCATCGACGTGCCCCCGTTTCGCGATTGTCCGCACCTGCGTATGCTGGTCAAAGGCTTCATCACGACTTCGTTCGGCTTGATCATCAGCCGCACGGCTTGAGCGCTCCTTTGGAGACCCTGCTCGATGATTGTTCGTCAACTCTTCGATCAAGTCTCGAGCACGTACACGTACCTGCTCGCGGACGCGAGCACGCGTGACGCCACGCTCATCGACTGCGTTTTCGAGCAGCACGCGCGCGATGCCGCGCTGATCCGCGAGCTCGATTTAAAGCTACGCTACACGCTCGACACGCACTGCCACGCCGACCACGTCACGGGCGCGTGGTTGATGAAGCAGGCGCTCGGCAGCCAGATCGGCCTCTCGGGGCAGTATCAGGCCACGAACGTGGACCTGCCGCTCGCGCACGGCGACGGCGTGCGCTTCGGCGCCCATACACTCGAGGTGCGCGAGACACCCGGGCACACCGACGGTTGTTTGTCGTTCGTATGCGAGCGGCCATGGCTCGTGTTCAGCGGGGACGCGCTGCTCGTGCGCGGAGCCGGCCGCACGGATTTTCAGCAAGGCGATCCAGCGCGGCTCTTTCGCTCCATTCGCGAACAGCTGCTCACGCTACCCGACGAGTGTCTGGTCTACCCGGCGCACGACTACGAGGGCCGCACCTCGAGCACGATCGGCGAAGAACGCCTGTACAATCCGCGCATCGGCGGCGGCGCGCGCGAAGAAGACTTCGTCGGGTACATGCGGAACCTCGGGCTCCCGCACCCAAAGCAACTCGCGCTCGCCTTGCCGGCCAATCTGCGCGCGGGGCAACCGGCGGACGGGCAAGCCAGCGCGCCGCCACCCTGGGCACCCGTCGTCACCACCTACGCCGGCGTGCCCGAGCTCGCGCCGGAATGGGTCGCCGGCCACCGCGCTGACGTTCACTTGCTCGACGTGCGCAGCGCCGCCGAGTTCGACGGCGAGCTCGGCCACCTCGAGCACGCGACCCTGATCCCGCTCGACGAACTGCGCGCGCGCAGCTCGGAGGTCCCCGCCGACAAGCCCGTCGTGGTCGTCTGCCAGACGGGCAAACGCGCGGCGCTCGGCACGGCAATCCTCAAGAAAGCGGGCATCGCGCGCGTCGCGAACCTGGCCGGCGGCATGGTTCGCTGGCGAGATTTGGGCTTGCCGAGCTGAAGCGAGCTCGCCTGGTTTTCGGGATGGTGTGAGCATGGCCAAAAGTGAAAAGCAGGTACCCGAGCTGATCGCTGCCGCGGAGACGCTGGAGAATGAGCTGGCGAGCATCGAGCTATTGTCCAAGTCGGTGCGCAAGATCCGCTTGAATTCGGAGAAGAATCTGACGCGGGCGAGCAAGGAGTTGACGGAGGCGCTGGTGGTGCCGGAGCGTCTCGCCGAAGGGCTTCGCACGCTCGCCGCTGCGATGAGGACGATGCAGGAGCGCCAGCAGGCCGCGCTCGAGCCGCTCGCCGCGTTCGCCGCGGAGATCGAGCAGCGCAAGCAAAGGCTCGCCGAGCACATGCAGTCCTTCGCCACGCTCGGTGAAGCCGCCGGCAAGGCCACCGCCTTGTTGCAAGCCAGCGGAGAGCCTGCGGGCACGTTCAACGAGCTCGACGCGCTGCTCGCCAAGATCGCCGAGGGCGCGCGCGCGTTGCTCGACTTGGCGCGCGCGGACGATTTTCCCGACGTGGCGCGCGAAGCCGACGCGCTCGGACAGCGCGTGTCGGCGCTCCGCAAGCGCTTGCCCGTGACGCACTGAGGGCCCGCGCGTGACCCGATCGGGCGCGGTGCTCAAACGGATGACCGCGAGCTATGCTGGGTCGATGCTTGCTCGCCGCGTGCTGCCGCTCCTAACGCTCGTGGCCTCGTTCGGCTGCCACGCTTCTTCGGGGAAATCGAGCAGCGACACGACAACCGAGCGCACCACGCAGCCTATCGCGCGCACGCCGGAGCAGATCCGCCTCGCGGGCAATCACTTGCTGGGCGCTGCGTCCGCCTATCTGCAACAGCATGCACACAACCCGGTCGATTGGTACCCGTGGGGCGCTGAAGCGCTGGCGCTCGCCGTCAAGCTCGACAGACCGATCTTTCTCTCGATCGGCTATGTGTCGTGCCATTGGTGCCACGTCATGGAAAAAGAGGTTTTCGAGCAGGACGACGTGGCCGCGTTCTTGAACGAACATTTCATCTCGATCAAGGTGGATCGCGAAGAACGGCCGGACCTCGACGCCGTGTACATGGCTGCCGTTCAAGCCATGACCGGCAGTGGGGGTTGGCCTATGACCACGTTTCTCACGCCGTCGCTGCGACCATTTTTCGGCGGCACGTACTTACCCCACGACCGATTCCTGCAAGCGATTCGCGCCGGCGCCGAGCAGTTTTCGAGTGAACGTAACCAGGTCGAAAATCACGGCGCCGACGTGTACGCGCGGATCGCCGCCAGCGAGCCGAGCACGGCTCGGGCTACGCTCGCTCTTGCCGACCTGCACGCGATTGCTCGTGAAAGCCTGGCGAACGTCGACGCGAGCGCCGGCGGCTTTCGAGGCCGGACCAAGTTTCCAACGCCGATCAAATGGCGATTCTTGCTCGACGCTTATCGAAAATGGGGCGACGCCGATCTCGCGCAAGCCGTCAAGCGGACGCTCGACGCGATGGCCACGGGTGGCCTACGCGATCAAGTCGCCGGCGGCTTCTTCCGCTACGGCACCGAGCCGAGCTGGACGATCCCGCACTTCGAGAAAATGCTGTACGACAACGCGCAGCTCGGCGCCCTGTATCTGGAGGCTGCCGCCGCGTTCAGCGAGCCCCGCTACCGCGCCATCGGCCTCGACACGCTCGACTTCATCTTGAGTGACATGCAGCCGTCCGCGCGCGGCTTCGGCGCCAGTTTCGATGCGGACGCGGCCGGCAAAGAAGGCAGCACGTACCTGTGGACTCGCGCCGAGTTATCGAGTGTGCTTGGCGCAACCGACGGCCAAGCAGTCGCCGACTTGCTCGCGATAACGGAGCCAGGAAACTTCGAGGGCAGCAACGTGCCGACCTTGCGCGGGAGCGACAGCGCGCGTCCGGACAACCTGAAGCTCTGGTTGCGCTGCCGCCCGAAGCTAGTCGCAGCGCGACGCCGGCGCCCTCAGCCCGCCTTCGACTCCAAGCGCGTGACGGCGTGGAACGGGCTCGCGATCGGCGCGCTTGCGCTCGGTTATCGCGCGTCCGGGGAGCTGCGCTTCCGTGAAGCCGCGGAGCGCGCAGCGGACGTAATCTGGCGATTGAATCGCTCGCCCACGGGCGAACTCGCGAGAACCTCGAATGGAGAGCGGGCTGGCTCGTCGGCGGTGCTCGACGACTACGCCTTCTTCGCCGACGGACTGCTCGAGCTCTTCCAGGCCACGAGCCAAGCGGCGTATCTCGAGCAAGCCATCAGCCTCACGACGCAAGCCAACGAGCGATTCGCGAAACCTGCGGGCGGCTGGTTTCTCACCTCCGGCTCGGGCGAAGAGCCCCTCGGTCGCCGCAGCGAGATCGACGACGGCGTGGAACCATCGGGAAACGCCGTGATGATCCGCGTCCTCGAGGAACTCGCCGCGCTCACCGGCCGCAACGACTTCACGACGCTCGCCGAGCGAGCACTCGAGCAATATGCGAGCACCATCCAGCAACGCAATATCGACATGGCCGGCTGGCTCGACGACGCGCTGCTCGCAGCTGGCCCCTAC
>DASYCR010000684.1:0-2380 GCA_036500095.1 Polyangiaceae bacterium | reverse complement strand
TGACGCCGACCGTGCAGTAGCGAGCAGAGCCCGTTTGCGCGGCGCCATCCGCATTGACAGGCCGCTGCCGGGTAACTACCCGTGCGCTCTCGGCCGAGAGCGAGTGATCCGGCGCGCTGCGAATCAGAATTGGTCGAGCCGGCGCCCCTCGATGCGCTCGCGCATGAGTCGCCCGACACGCTCGGGCGCGAGAAGCTCGGCTACCTTGGCCTGCCCGCGCTCGGCGATGCGACGCCGATCTTCGTGTTGATAGGCGCAGCGGCGGAGTTGCTCGACCGCGTGATCGACGCGCGGTTCGGCCCAGCGCATACCCGCTTCGAAGTCAGCCCAGAACGACAAACGTTGCCGGATGGGAACGAGCTCGTAGTCCACGAGAAACGCGCTTTCGGCATCCATGAACTCGAGGTTGCCCGAGTAGCCTGTGGCGACCACCGGCTTGCCGAGCGCCATCGCCTCGGCCATGCACAAGCCGAAACCCTCGGCGCGATGTAAAGAGACGTAAGCGTCCGCGCGCGCGAGCAGCTGGGTCACGACTTCACGCGAGGTCTCCGAGGCTTCGAGTACGTAGATGGGCGGCGAGCGCCAGGGCGCGGGCGAGATGAGCTGCCGCAACGATCGGAGCAGCGTTTCGGGATCGCCTCCGAAGCGCAAGCCGACCTTGAGCACCAGTGCTACGTCCCGCTTGCCTGCGAACGCGCGGCGAAACGCACGCACGAGCCCGTCGGGATTCTTGCGGTCTTGCCACTCGAAGATGGCGGCGAACACAAAGACGTCGTCGGGGATACCCGGGAACGCGCGTTCGCGCGGAACGCGCAGCGAAACCGGGTGAGGAATGACATGTACCGGCACCGAGCCCGCGAAAGCCACCGCGCTGAACGCGGACGGAACCCAGAGCTCGTCCATCATACGCACCGGCGCGTGCCAGGCGCGGGGCAGCGTTTCGGTCTCCCACGCCACGACGCCGATGTTGCGGCGGCCAGCCTCGTGTGCCGCGCCGAAACCGTAAGGCGGCGTGTGCACGACGACGGTGTCATAAGCCGGCGCGCGCGCCGCCAACCGCGCGACGTCTGGAGAGAGGTGGGCGTCCGGCGCTACGTCCAAGGTGGCGCCGTCGATCACGCAAATGCTGCGCGCGCCGACGTCGACCCCGCTCGCCGCCAGGGCCAGCAGCTGGTCTCGCGCGGCCTGCCCATAGCCCGTCGCTTCACCGAAGTACCCGACGTAACGAACGCCGCTCACGGCATCAACCTCCCCAAGCGATCGAACGGCCAACGCCGAGACGACAGCTCTTCGGCGAGCTCGCCGACCTTGCCTGGCTCGAGGCACGCCAAACAGCGACGGCCCGGGTCCGCGCGGCAACGCTCGCAGTCACCGCTCGTCGTGAAGGCGGAAACGCTGTGTCGACAGAGCGGCCCCGAGTAGACGGGCGAGCTGCGGCCATGGACGATCAACGTGGGCGCGCCCGCGGCCGCCGCGACATGGGCCCAGTCGCCGTCGTCGCCGACGCAGACGGCTGCGAGCTCGAGCGTGGCCGCGAGCAACGCGGGATCCGTGATCGACACTCGGCGGACACCGGGCACGTCGAGCTGGCCGAACACGATGCCTGCTGCGCCGATGCGCTCGCGCAGTCGTTCGAACACACGAGCAAAGCTCGTCGGCGACCAGCCGCCTGCTGCCGGCGCGAGCACCACCAGCGGACCCCCGAAGTTCCCGCTGGCGAGCGCGCGACAAAGCGCCCGGGCTTCGCGGCGCTCCTTCCACCCGATACGCAAGCGAGGCTCGTACATTCGCGCCGGCAGCCCGGCGACTTGCGCGCCGTCGACGTTGTGAGCCGCCGCGTGTTGCTGACGCGCGGGGAACGGCGCGGCCGGCACGGTCAACCGCTGGTTCGCCCCGGTGGATTCGAGCACTGCCCGCACGCCGCTCGCGCCAAAATTCGCCGTCGGCTCGTCCTCTACCTCCTCCAGCTGTACGTCGAGCTCGGAAGATAGGCTCGTCGCCACAGGGGCGGGCCGCTCGTATGCTGCCAACAGGCGTGCGACTTCAGGGCGAGCCCGAATGCACAGCTCAGCTTGCACAAAAGTGCTCGCGATCGCGTCGATCACGGGCAAGCTCCAGAGCGCTCTTCGTAGCGACGCGGCGCCCAGTTGGATCGTCACCCGCGCTGGTGACAATCGCGACAGCGCACGCGCAAGATCCATCCCCGCTACTCTCGCCTCGGAGTCTTCGAGGACGTGGATCGGATAGAGCAAAGCTCAGCCTAGGTCGACTTTGCGTCGCGGCCCCATCCTCAAACTCGCGAAGAACCGATGACCTCGGTGCACCAATCCGTAGTAGCCGTATGGAGGGCCGTACGGGCTACCGTACGGATTGCCGTAGG
>DASYCR010000683.1:0-8775 GCA_036500095.1 Polyangiaceae bacterium | reverse complement strand
ATTCCTGCCGCTCTCGAGTCGAGCCGAACTTGAGCCGCGACCGACGGGCGGGAACCGTTGTAGGCTCGCCCGCGCTCGTCGTAGATCGACAGATCGAGCCCGTTTGCCCATGACCTCAGCGCGCGTTTCGCCCCGTGATTTCTCGATGTTGATCGCGCTGATCGTGATCTGGGCATTCTTCGGCGTCGAGCATCCGGTCTTCTTGTCGTCGCGAAATCTGTCGTTGCTCATGATCGAGCTGTCGGTGACGGCGAGCCTCGCGCTCGGGATGCTGCTCGTGCTGCTGCCGGCGCAGATCGACCTTTCGGTGGGCAGCGGTGTCGGGCTGCTGGGTGGCGTGGCGGCCGTGCTGGTGTTTTGGCACCATCTACCCGCGCCCGTCGCCTTGCTCGCGGCGGCGGCGCTCGGCCTCTTGATCTGGACCGCGATGGGCGCGCTGATCGTGCGTCAGCGCATCCCTGCGTTCATCATCAGTTTGGGCGGCCTGCTGGTCTTCAAGGGCCTGCATTGGCTCGTGATCAAGAACCAGACCGTGCCGGTGGCCGAGGGAGGCTCCGTCAACGCCTACTCGCTGCTCACGACCTACTATCTGCCCAAGCCCCTCGGCTACCTGTTGTTCGCCGCGGTCGTCGCGGGCTTGGTCGTTACGCGCCTGCGCGCGCGGGCGCGCAGAAAGAGTTACGGCTTCGAAGTCGCGGACGCGGAGCACACTTTCTTGTCGTTGTTCGTCGCCGCGCAAATCGTGCTCTTGTTCGTGCTGCTCACGAACCAATATCGCGGCGTGCCGCTACCCGCTTTGATCTTGGGTGCGCTCGCGCTCGGGGTTCAGGTGTTGACGCAGCACACTCCGTTCGGTCGCTATCTGTACGCCATCGGCAGCAACGAAGAAGCCGCGCTGCTCTCTGGCGTGCCGCTGCAGCGCGTCGTGATCGGCGCGTTCGCGCTGATGGGGTTGATCACGGCGCTCACCGGTTTCATGCAGACGGCCTACTCCGGCGCGTCCACGTCCACGGTCGGCAGCTTGATGGAGCTCGACGCGGTGGCCGCGTGCGTGATCGGCGGCACCAGTTTGCGCGGCGGTCGCGGCACGGTCACTGGCGTGCTGTTCGGCTCGCTGATCATGGCGAGCCTGCTCAACGGTATGACGCTGATGGCGGTCTCGCCCGAGAGCAAATTCATTGCGCGCGGCGTCGTGCTCTCACTCGCGGTTTGGCTCGACGTCAAATTGAGTCGCTGAGCCGTCCTAGTTTCGGCATACTGGGCGAGTGAGGCTTGGTGTCGTGGTTTGGGCTGCTCTGGTTTCGGCCTGCGCTGGCGCGACGAGCCGTGACGCGCTTCAAGGCGGTTCGGACGGCGCGAGTGGCAACGCCGGCGCGAGTAGCAACGCGTGCGAGCAGCCGCCACCGGGCAACGGGCTTGGCCCGTGCGAGGCGATCGTCACCCAATATTCGCACGATCCAGTGACCGGGCTCTGCCTGCCTCAGCTCAGCAATTGGTGCGAGGGCGGGCCTAACCTTTACGGGAGCTGGGACGCTTGTCACGCGAGCTGTCCGGATGATGCCTTCGGCACGTGCGCGATCGACGGCGACTGCACGCTGCTCACGCAGGCCTGCGCGTGCGAGCCGCTCGACGAACTTTCACTCGTCCCAGTCAACGTGACGCATTCGGCCGAATACACAGTGAAGTACCTCGGGAACTCGTCGTGCGGTAGCTGTCCGGCCGTCAGCGTCACCGCGCAAACCAGCCAATATTTCTTGCCCGTTTGTCGAACGGGTGCTTGCGCAGTGCTCGACGCACGAACGACACCCCTCACGGCGTGTCAAAGCGATGCCGACTGTACTGTGCGGGCCGGACTCGGCTGTTGCGAGAGTTGTGGCGCGAGCCACTACGTCGCGGTCAACGTCAGCGCCGATTTTTGCTTGGGCGGCGCTGGCGCTGAAGCGTGCGCGGCGTGCGCGCCGACCTCGCCGTCGCTCCTCTACGCGATGTGCATCTTCGGCCGCTGTCAGCTGGAATCGACGCTGCATCCCTAGCAAAAGAACGTGGTGTCAGTCGCTGCTGCGCTCGACCTGCCGAATCAAGTCCTTGATTGACTTGTCCCTGGGCGCCAGCGACTGCGCGCGTTCGAGCTCGGCGAGCGCGCTGTCGCGCATGTTCGCCCCCAAAAAACAACGCGCCAACGTGAGCCGGCATTTGACGTTGTCGGGCGCGAGCTGGACCGCCGTGCGGGCGTGTTCGCAGGCGCGCCGGATGTCGCGGCCCGCCGCGAGCAAGCAGGCCGCCGCGCGCTCGAACAAGCGAGCGTCTCGGTGCCCAGCGGCCGCGCGCTCATAGGAATGCGCGGCGCGTAGGTACTGACCCTCGCCCTCCTCGTAGCGGGCGCGCTCGAGATACTCTTGCCAGAGCGAGCTGACCGCCTTTTGATCGAGCTCGGCCAGGCGGGTGGCGAGCGCCGTGTCGCCCGGCTCGAGGGCGCACGCGAGGCGCAGCGCGTTCGCGGCGGCGACCCAGTCTTTTTTCTCGGCCGCAGTAGCGGCGAGCACCAGATAGCGGTCGAGTTGGGCGTCGCGCGCGTGTTTTACGCGCTCGTGATAGCGCCGCTCGAGCTCGCTTTTGGCCCAAGCCGTCGACGAAGGCGGCGTGGACGGAGGTGCGCTGGAACTAGCCGTCGACGAACGCGCAGGGGGCGCCGAAGAATGGCCGAGCTTGCGAGCGAGCGCGCGTCGTCTCGCGTCGCTGCTCGGCGGGAACGAGCTGGGCTCGCCGAGCGCGGATTCGGGCTCGCCGAGCGCGCCGAAGCCATCGACCGGCGGAATAGGATCGTCGAATTCGCGCGTGCGATTGCTGAGGGTCAGATAGCGGTCGTACTCCGCGCGCGACTGGCTGCGACTGAGCACGCCGTACGCTTCGGTCACGCGCGTGAACACCTGCTCGAGTTTGCGGCGGAAGGAGCCGAGCGCTTTGCGAAAGTGCCGATCTGGATGAAACGCGGGGGCAAACTCGTAGTAAGCGCGTTTGATCACCTTGAGCTCTGCGTGCTCGGGTACGCCGAGCAACTGATAGTGGTTTGCGCGCGAGAGCTCGGCGAATTTGGCCAAGATGCGGCGTTGTAGGCTCGGGTCGAGCTCTACGCCGGGCTCGACGCCGGCAGCCGGCGTCTCGGGAGCGGCTGGGTGCTGCGCAGCGCCGGCTTGGTAGAGCTCGCGGATCGGACCGCCGATCTTGAACGCGCCGGAGGTGGTGCGCGCGGGAGCGCGTGACGGATTCGGCGCGGGTGGCAGATCCGTGCTCAAGGTGACCACGCCGAGCTCGAATAGACGCGACAGAATCTCGGACACTTGGTCTCGGCTGAGGCCGGTAATTTCTACGATTTCCGGCTCCCGACATGCGCCGTCGATGCACGACAGTACGAAGGCGTCAGTTGGATCGAGCTCGAGTCCGCGCAGATCGACTCCGCTCACGAGCCGCGGCGTGCGGTCGCGCGCGGGGCTCATCCTTGCTCACCGTTCCGGACCATCGTTGACACGCCGGATCGTAACGCGCGCGGCGCAGCGCGCCAGGACAGTCTGCGGCGCTGGAACAATACCTAGTCAGTTTGCACGCTTGCCTCGCATGTTGATGCGAGGCCGAAACCAGGCGGACATCACCGGGTCGCGACTACGCTGCAACCTTTGAAACTGACTGTCCGGGCGAATTCGATCTATCGGGAACGCAATCAGGACGTCGGTGCATGCGACGGACCGGAATGGCGCACGTCTTGGCCCTTGACCATGAACACCACCATTTCCGCGATGTTGGTGGCGTGGTCCGCGAGGCGCTCGAGATACTTCCCGATCGAGAGCAGGCGCGTGGAGGAATAGACCAAGCTCGGGTTGGTCATCATGGCCGTGACCAGCTCCGGGAAGAGCTGCGCGTAGTAGGCGTCGACCACGCGATCGCGCTCGATTACCTGCTCTGCCTTGTGAAAATCTCCAGCCACGAATGCGTCGAGCGAGTCGTGAATCATGCCCAGCGCGACCTCCGCGATGCGCTTGATCGGGTCGTTCTCGTTGGGTCTCGGGTCGGAGCCGAGCTCCACTACGCGCTCGCACAAGTTCACGCCCAGATCGCCCATACGCTCGAGATCGGTGACGAGCTTCAAGATCGTCGTGATGAACCGCAGATCGGAAGCGACCGGTTGGCGGCGCGCCAGGATCTGCAAAGACATCTGATCGATCTCGATTTCGAGCTGATCGATGATGCGATCCAGATCGATGGTGCTCCTGGCTTCTTCGATGTCGCGCGCCAAATAGGCGTGCATCGAATGGTTCAGCATTTCCTCGACGCGCGCGCCCATCATCAGCACGCGCTCTCGCAGCGTTTCGAGCTCTCCCTCGTATTCTCGATCCGTGTGTCGCCGATCCATCTCCGATGCCCTCAGCCGAAGCGCCCAGTGATGTAGTCTTCCGTGCGTTGCTCTTTGGGGCGCGTGAAAATGACGTCCGTGCGGTCGTACTCGATGAGCTTGCCCAGGTAGAAAAATGCCGTGAAATTGGCGACGCGCGCCGCCTGCTGCATATTGTGCGTGACGATCACGATCGTGTACAGCATGCGAAGCTCGTGAATCAGCTCTTCTACGCGCGCCGTCGCGATCGGGTCGAGCGCCGAGCACGGCTCGTCCATCAACAAGACTTCGGGCTCGAGCGCGAGCGAACGCGCGATGCACAGGCGCTGCTGTTGGCCACCCGAGAGGCTCGTGCCGGCGCGGCCCAGGATGTCCTTCACTTCATCCCAGAGCGCCACGCGCTGCAGCGCTTGCTCGACGACGGCATCCGGATTGCCGTAGCGCACTCCATTCAGGCGTAACCCGGCGAGCACGTTGTCGCGGATCGACATGGTTGGAAACGGATTCGGCTTCTGGAACACCATGCCGACGCGGCGCCGCACGCGCACCGGGTCGACGTCTCGGTGATAGATATCTTGCGCGTCGAGCAGCACCTGCCCGCTTGCCCGCGCGCCGGGCACGACCTCGTGCATGCGATTCAGACAGCGAACGAAGGTCGACTTGCCGCAACCGGAGGGGCCGATCACGGCCGTGACCTGTTTGTCGGCGATCGGTAGCGAGATGCCGCGCAGCACCTCGGACGAGCCGAAGTGCGCGTGGAGCCCTTCGGTCCGCATCTTGGGCACGATCTTGCTCACGCTGAGCTCGTCCCAGCGCGGCTTGCTGCCGTTTTCGGTTGGCGGTTCGCTGGCAGGGGATTGGGCGGAGCTCTGGGCGGTCGTCTCTTGACGTCGGCTCATGACATCCTCGGCTGAAGAAGAAGGCGCAGAAACAGCCGGAATGGCTCGCGCAAAGGACAAGGCATGGGTAGGGCTTTCGCTCATCGGGCACCGACTCGGTTGCGCACCAACAGGCGCGCGGAGATGTTCAGCAAGAGGACCATGATCAGCAGCACGAGCGCTGCGGCCCAGGCCTGCGCGTGCCAGTCCTCGTACGGAGAGACCGCGTAGGTGTAGATGTTGACCGGAAGCGACGCCGTGGGTTCGTCCACGCCGCTCGACCAGAAGCGGTTGTTGAACGCCGTGAACAGCAGCGGCGCCGTTTCGCCGGCCACGCGTGCAACGGCCAGCATCACGCCGGTGGCGATGCCCGGCGCGGCCGTACGCAGCATCACGCGCAGGGTCGCGCGCCACTTGGGCACGCCGAGGCCGAGCGCGGCCTCGCGCAGCGATTCAGGCACGAGCTTCAGGAGCTCCTCAGTGGTGCGCGTGACGGTGGGCAGCATCAGCACGGCCAGAGCGACGCCGCCGGCCCAAGCCGAAAAATGCTTGGTCGTCAGCACAATCAGCGAATACACGAAGATGCCGACCGTGATCGAGGGCACGCCGGACATCACGTCCGCGCAAAAGCGCACGACTCCGCCGAAGCGGGAGTGGCCGAACTCCGCCAGGTAGACGCCGGCCAAGACACCCGGCGGAATACCGAACACGCAGGCCAAACCGACCAACTTGAGCGTGCCGACGATGGCGTTGGCCATGCCGCCGCCCGTTTCGCCGACCGGCTTAGGTAGCTCGCTCAGGAACGCCCAGTTGAGTCCTGAGATGCCCCGCTCCGCCACGTAAAAAAGCACGCTGCCGAGCGGAATCACCGCCATCACCGCGGCGAGTACGCACGCTCCGCGCACGAGCAAGTCGGTGACCTTCCGGCGGCGATAGGCGTCGAGCACTAGAGCCTCCCGCCTTCGGGCAAGCGGCCCACACGCCACACGAGCAGGCGCGCCACGACGTTGAGCAGCACGGTGACCAAGAACAAGAGCAGGCCAATCTCCGCGAGAGACGAAAGATAGAGCTGGCCGGTCGCCTCCGTGAATTCGTTCGCGATCACGCTGGCCATCGTGTAAGACGGCGCGAACAGGGACGTGCTGATCTCCGTGCGATTGCCGATCACCATCGTGATGGCCATCGTCTCGCCGAGCGCGCGACCGAGGCCGAGCACGGTCGCGCCGACCAAGCCGGAGCGCGCGTACGGCAGCACCGCGAAGCGCACGGCCTCCCAGGGCGTCGCGCCCAGGCCCAGCGCGCCTTCACGCAGGGCGCCGGGCACCGCGCGCAGCACCTCGCGGCTCACCGACGAGATCGTCGGCGTTATCATGATCGCCAGTACGATTCCGCCCGCCAGCATGCCGTAGCCGCGGGTAGGTCCTTGAAAGAGCGGCAAGAAGCCGAAAAATTTAGCGAGCAGCGGCTCGACGGTGTCGCGCAGCCAGGGCGCGAGCGCGAAAATTCCCCACAGGCCGTACACGACGCTCGGCACGGCCGCCAAAAGTTCGACGGTGAACGCGACCGGGCCGCGCAACCACTTCGGCGCGAGCTCCGACAGGAAAATCGCGACGCCGAGCGAGATCGGAACCGCGAGCGCGAGCGCGAGCAGCGACGAGACCACAGTGCCGTAGATGAACGGCAGCGCACCGTACGACTCGTGCACCGGATCCCAATCGCGCGAGAAGACAAAGCCCAGCCCGAACTTGGCGAGCGAAACCTGCGATGACCTGCCCATCGCCAGCGCCATCGCGAGCAGGGCCACGATCACGAACAGCGCGACGAACGCGGTCGCGCGTCGAAACACGAAGTCGCCCCAGTTCACTTCGTGCCCGAAGCGGGCCAAAATCGTCGATCGTCGCCGGACGAGCGAGGCTGCCTCTGGCGAGGACATCAACGGCTCACGCCCCCGACAACAGCTTCTTGTCGCCCGAGCGAAGCTCCTTGAGCCGCGCTTCGACGCGCGTCACTACCGCCGCCGGCAGCGGTGCGTAGTCGAGATCGTTGGCGAACTTTTGACCGTCGTGCGTACCCCACCAGACGAACTTCGCGAGCGCCTCACCTTTGACGTTGTCCTTCGCGTTCTCGTACACGAGCAGGTAGCTGTAGCCCGTGATTGGATAGGCCTTTTCTCCGGCGGCGTTCGAGATCGACACGAACAGCTCGTCCGGCATCTCGACGCCTTCGGCCGCGGCCGACATCGCCTCGATCGTGGGGCTCACGAATTTGCCGGCGAGGTTCTTGAGAGCCGCCATCGGTAGCTTGTTCTGCGACGCATAAGCACGCTCCACGTAGCCGATCGCTCCGGGCGTGGTCTTCACCTGGCCGGTGACACCCTCGTTGCCCTTGGCGCCCAAACCGGCGGGCCATTTGACGCTCTTGCCCGCGCCGACCGAGTCTTTCCACTCGCTGCTCACCTTGGCGAGGTAGCCGGTGAAGATGGCGGTGGTGCCGCTGCCGTCGGTTCGATACACCACCGAAATGTCGGTGGCGGGCAGCTTGAGATCCTTGTTGTCGGCCTTGAGTTTGGGGTCGTTCCACTTCTTGATCTTGCCGAGGTAGATCTGGGAGAGCACGTCCGGCGTGATGTTGAGCGTGCCGCTCACGTCCGGCAGGTTGTAGACCAGCACGACCGCCCCAATCGTCGCGGGAATGTGGAAGAGCTTGGACGGCGCCTGTTTGGTTTCGTCGTCGCTCATCGGCGCGTCGGTGGCGCCGAAGTCGACCGTGCCCGCCGTGATCTGGCGAATGCCGCCGCCCGAGCCGATCGACTGGTAGTTGATCTTGATGGTCGGGTTCTGCTTGTTGTACTCGGCGATCCACTTCGAATAGAGGGGATACGGGAAGGTCGCGCCCGCACCGTTCAGACTGATCGAGTCCTCGGGCTTGGGGGCAGCGGATGCCGAGTTGGCCGGCTTGGCGGCTCCGTCAGGCGCGGGCGAGCTCTTGCAGGCGACGAGTCCGAGTACAGCCAGGCCGAGGAGGATTCTGCGGGTGAACATCGTGGGTTTCACCTATCAGGGCGGGCGTCCTGATGCGCCACGCCTCGGCAACAGGTGTGTGACAGTTGGGTGACCAAAACGAGGTGCGTCTCAGCAGGCGTTGACATAAGAATACTTAGAAGATAGAGTAATTATATAGATATGGAACTTGCTAATAAATACATGAATTTAGCTGGCCATAAAAACCGGGTGTTTCAGTGGATCTTGTTTGCGGCCCCGTTTTGGGTGCCTGCGCTTGCCGTTGCCCAGCCAAGCTCGCCTGAATCAGTCCCGCCGAATCCACCGCCCTCATCAACTGCTCCGGCGACCGAGCCCAGCGCAGCTCCCGCTACAAGCGAGGGCGACGCGGCCCAGCAGGATCTCGACCGCCGCTACCAAGAGTTGCTCGCTCGCCAGAACGCAACCGAGCAGCGCCTGCACGAGCTGGAGCTGCAGCGTGCCACGCAGCCTGCAGTGCCGGCTGCCGTCCCCA
>DASYCR010000682.1:0-6456 GCA_036500095.1 Polyangiaceae bacterium | reverse complement strand
TGTGTTCGTCATTTACTACCACGTGCACGCCGCGCTCAGCGGCAACTGGGAGACCTTCATCCACATCGACGGCCAGGCGCGTCGCTTCAACGGCGATCACCCGACGTTGCACGGCAAGTACCCGTTCAATCTATGGCGCGTAGGGGACTACATCGCGGATCGCGATGAGTTTTCGCTCGAGCCAAACTTCGGCGCGGGCGACTATCAGGTGTACTTTGGCCTCTTCAGCGGCAACAAGCGGCTCGAAGTCCGGCGTGGGCCAGCACAAGAAAACCGATTGCAGGCAGGCGTGCTCCACGTGCGCTGAGCGTGCCACCCAGGATGTGTTCGCTCGAGCATACCTGCGCGGGGCCAACGCATTTGTGCCAGGTTTCCGCGCACTCCGGCGATTTTCGGCGCTCGTGCGTGACAGGGCTCGAAAGCGGGGTTAAGGGCAGACGGTGAGCGACGAGCAGGGAAAACCGTCTGGATATCCGCCCATGTCCGACCGTCGCGGCTCCGAGCGCCTCGAAGTCGTCTGGTCCGTGGACTGCGAGACGGAAGAGACGTTCTTGTATGCAAGCATCACCAACATCTCCGAGATGGGGATTTTCGTGAGCACACAAAAGCCTCTGGAGGTCGGTACACGACTCACGCTGCGCTTCGCTCCGCCCGGCGCCGAGGAGCCGTTCGTGCTCGTCGGCCAAGTGCAGTGGGTCAACCCGATCCGCATGCTCGCCGACAATCCCAATCCAGGCATGGGCATCCACTTCGTAGACCTCAGCGCCGACCATCGCGAGCAGTTGATCCGCACGGTGCGCACGATCGCGTACGTGCGTGACAACAGCAATTGAGTGAGCTGCGCGCCGGCTGAGAGCGCGTAGCTCGCTACGCGGCGCTCGCGCTGGCGCCAAGAACCGCCGATTATCCCGGCAAAATGCTCAGAAATGCCGTGCGCAGTCGGCGGCTGACCAAACCATGACGACGAGCGTGAGGCGCGCCTGCTAGGCTCCGCGCCCAATGCGACCGCGTTTTCTAGCAGATTATCGCACGCTCCTTTGGGTGGTGCTCGCCCCCGCGGTGATCGCGATCCAGTTCGCGCGGCCGAGCCTCGTGCCGTACCTGTGGTGGTTGAGCGCGTACCTGGCTCTGGCGTGCGGCGTGATCGCCCACAATCACAACCATTGCCCAACCTTCAAGAGCAAGCGCGCGAACCAAATCTTCGGCAATTGGATCTCGATTTTCTACGGCTACCCGACGTTCGCTTGGATTCCGACGCACAACCTGAACCACCACAAGTTCGTGAACCGCGCCGGCGATGCGACGATCACCTGGCGCTACACGAACCGCCATAACGCGCTCGTGGCCTCCACCTACTTCTTCATTTCGAGTTACTGGCAGAGCGATCCGATCAAAGCCTTCATTCGCAAGGCCAAGACGCAAAATCCATCGCTCTATCGCCGCATCCTCATGCAGTATTGCATCTGGGGCGGCGCCCACTTGGCGCTGTTCGGCCTAGCGATCGGTCTCCACGGTCTGCGCGGCGGCGCGTACCTGTATCTGATGACGTGCGGCATTCCGGCGTTCTTCGCGCTGTGGACGATCATGCTCTTCAACTACGACCAGCACGTGCACACCGATCCTTGGTCGAAGCACAATCATTCGCGGAGCTGGGACGGCAGACTCCTGAATTTCCTGCTGTTCAACAACGGCTACCATTGCGCGCACCACGAGAATCCAGGCACGCATTGGAGCAAGCTACGCGAAGCTCACGAGATCATCGCGCCGCACATCGATCCCGCGCTGATCGAGTCGAGCCTCGCTTGGTATTGGTTCCGTGAGTACTTCGTCGCGCTGTTCGTGCCGAGCCTCGGCTCCAAGCAAATCGGTCGCGCTCCGTTCGACCCACCGGACGGCAAGGCAGTGAACATCGAGTCCGCCGACGTCGATGTCGGTGAGGCCGGCACCAACGCGCAGATGGTCGGCTCCTGAATCCGTGAGCGACGGTCAGGGGCTCGCTTCGCCGGCCTTGGCTTTCGCAGGTAACTGAGTGGGGGGCGGCGCGGCCGCCGCAGACTTCGCCGCCTTGCGTTGGGTCGGCTCCGTCGTGCCGTTGTGCTCATCGAGTTCGGCGAGCGCGCTCTCGGCGCGCCCCTTGTAGCTCGAGTCGGTTAGTAGCTCCTGATAGTTCTGACGAGCGCGTGCGACGTCCCCGAGGGAACGGTAACAATCGGCCGCCTGCCACGCGGCTTCGCTACTCGCGGGAGTTCCCGCATAGCGCGCGTGAACCTCCTCGAAGCGCGGGCCGGCGCTGGGACAGCCGCCGAGCATGCGGCGAGCTTGCGCCGCGTAGAGCGCGGCGCTTGCCGCGCGATTCCCGCCCCGATTGGCGACCTCGGCAAATCGCTGCTCGGCTTCGGAATAGCGTCCGTCCCGGTACGCTGCCATGGCCGCGTCGTAGGCGGTGTCACTGTCCGCGACCGGGTCGGTGTCGGTGTCGCTGCCCGTCAGCCCATCGGCGCTCGCACTGGCGGCGCTCTTGGGCTCCGCGGCGAACGCTGGGTCGGGTTTCGGTTCGGCGCCAGCGCGCTGCACGCGCGCAGCGGAATCGTCGGCGCGCGCGGAGGCGTGTGCTGCAGCGCGCGGCACGGACGGACTGTCCGTTTTTTTTACGACCGCGACCGGATCCGATTCGCTCTCGGGGACGCCGCGCTCGGTTACCGACACGTGGTCGTGATCGCCTGGCTGAGTGCGAAGAAACAACAAGCTTGAGCCGATCATGAGCAAGAGCAATGCGGCCATCGCCAGCTGCGGGCGCATGGCATAGCCGGCGAGGATCGAGACGGCGCGACCGAAGCGCTTGCGTAACGGCAGGCCGCGCGTCGTGTCGCGCTCCGCCTGCAAGATGCGTTCGTACATCCCGGCGGGCGGTTCGATCAGCTCGAGCGCGCCAACTTCGCGCGTTGCTTGCAGCTCCGCATCGATGCTCGCGCAGCGCGCACAGTGTTCTTTGTGGCGCTTGGCAGCCGCACTCGTGAGCTCGTCCAGCTCTCCGTAGAGCTCGTCGAGTACGATGCGATCGAACTTCTCGCAGTCCACTATTTGCCCTAATTTCCGCTAGCGCAGCGCGCGAGCGTACTCCTCGAACTCGTGGAGCGCTTCGCGCATGTGATCGAGCGCGTAACGCATGCGGCTCTTGACCGTGTTCTCGCCGACACCCGTAATGTCGGCGATGTCTTTGAACGGCAGGTTGCCCACCTCGCGCAGCAAGAACACCTCGCGCTGCTCCTCCGACAGGGACTCGACCGCCTTGACGATCGACGACCGCACTTCCGCCGAGACGGCCGTGCGTTCGACGCTCGCTCGCCCGCTCGCGTCCGCCACGAGCTCCCCGAGCGCCTGGCCGTCGTCGCAGCCGACCGGATGGTCGAGCGATGCGTGGCGGCGGTGCGAGGCGCGGCGCAACTGATCGATGCAGAGGTTACGCGCGATGGTGTACAGCCAGGTTGCGAAGCGCGCTTCGTGTTTGAATTCGGCGGCGTTCTGTACGAGCCGCATGAACACGTCTTGCGTGACGTCTTCGGCGACCGCGGTTGCCCCGAGCAAGCGGCGAACGAAGTTGTAGACGGGCCGGTTGTGGCGTCGCAAAAGCTCCGCAAACGCTGCCCGCTCGCCTCGCTGGTAGCGCACCATGAGCATTTCGTCCGTTGCATCACTCTGCACGGCCGCCATCTGAATCGACTCCGTCGGCGGGGCGGCAAATCGCCGCGGCGTAGGGACAGGCTGCCGGCCCTGTCGCCGCACCTGCGGGTACGTCCCTACGAAGCGTTCGATCTGCGGTCCGTTCGGCGTGTTCAACGTAGCCTTCGTGCTCGCCGAGCAGCAAGGCAAACAGCGAAAATCCCGCAGCGTTCTCACAAGGTCGAGCTTGGAAGCCGCCTTCGGGCCGGAGCGGCCATTGGGCCTGGCAAAGGCAACAGGCAGTGCTCCCATTCGACTGTGGTGGACGGCCCCCGGGCCAACAATGCAGAGGCAAAAATGCGACTTGGCGGAAAGGCGCGCTCAGAGGAAGATGCGCGCCAGGAGCTTTTGGGGCTCCCGAAAGATGAAGCTCATTTCACGTCGGGATGACGGAACTTTTCGGCCGTTCCTAGAACTGGAAAGAGGGTTGTGATGCGCCTCAGCAATGTCTTGTGTCATGCCGCGCCCGCGGCACTTTTCTTCGTTACCTCGCTCGGTCATGCGCAAGCGGCTGCCGACAAGTCGAAGGCGACCGCCGCAAAGCCGGCGACGGCAGCCAAAGCAGCGGCGGCGCCGGCGAAGGACGACAAGGCCGCGGCGGCGCCTACGGCGGCGGCGCCGGCTGCACCCGCGGCTCCGACGGCTGCAACTCCAACGGCAACCGCCCCCGCCGCCACGCCTCCAGCGAGTGCGACCGCGGCGTCATCGTCGAGTAGCGCGTCCGGCTCCGCCACCACCGCCGCGGGAGCGAGCGGCACACCCGACGGGGCGACTTACGTAGTGCGCTTGCGCGATCTCGAGCAGCACATTGACGAGCTGAAAGAACAGATCCGTCGCAGCCATACGCGACTCAGCCTGCTGAGCGACACGATCCTATCGGGCGGCGTGGGCGGCGCCCGCGCCGAGATCAATTTCCACAATGATCTCAGCAGCGCGTTTAGGCTTACCGGCGCGGTTTTCGTGCTCGACGGCGCGGTTCAGTACAACAAGCTCGACGAGTCCGACGACAGCCCGCTGGCGTCCCAAAAAGACATCCCGATCTTTAGCGGTTCCATCCCCCCGGGGGACCACACGGTTCAAGTCGTGATCAAGTTGCAGGGCAATGGTTACGGCGTGTTTTCGTACTTGCGTGGCTATAAATTCCAGGTGCCGAACACCCACTCATTCACCATCACCGAGGGCAAGACCCTCAAGCTCGACGTGATCGCCTGGGAGAAGGGTGACGTCACGACCGACTTGACGCAGCGCCCGGCCATTCGCTGGACGGAAAACGTGCGCGCCGGCATCGCTTCCGATGCACCCGCTACGGCCGCGCCCGCGTCGCCTGCTCCGGCAGCGCCGGCGGCGGGGATCTCAGGCGGAGTGTCGGTCGGCGCAGGAGCTAAGTGATGTCACGCCGCCCATTGCGTGCGGTCTGTTGGACCGCACTCGGGCTGTCTCTGTGCGCTGCGCGAACGAGCCACGCGCTCAGCGCTTCTGAGGCGCAAGGGCGCGCGCAGCTCGCTATCCAGGGGATCGAGGCCGACGTCGGCAAACCACCGCCCGAGTCCAAGCTTCGGCAACGCCCGCGCAGTCCGGCAGAGCGCATCGCGTCGGGCGACATGCTGCTGCGCACGAAGGACTATCCGCGCGCGATCATCGAGCTCAGCAAGGTGCTCGAGCTCAACCGGCAGGGCAAAGCCACCGAGGCGGACTACGCGGACGGCTCGTTTCTGCTGGGCGAGGCTTATTTCCAGGACAAGCAATACCTGTCGGCACGCCGCCACTATCGCGAAATCGTCGATCGTGGGTCGCGCAATCAGTACGACACCTACGTGGGCCGAGCAATCAGCCGCTTGGTGGACATCGCGCTGCGCGGTGACGATTTACCGAGCCTCGACTACGTTTTTACGCGCCTCGCGTCACTGCCGCAGAACGACAAATCCGGCTCGCTCGGCTACGCGCGCGCCAAGGCGCTCTACGCCAAAAAGGACTACGCGGCGGCCAAGGCCGCGGTCAACGCCGTGCCGGCCAATTCCGAGTACACGCTGCAAGGCCAGTACTTGCTCGGCGTCATCCTCATGAAGGAGACGCTGCTCGCTCCGCCTCCAGCGGCAGCACCCGCGCCGGCAGCACCCGTGCCCGGAGCAGCGCCGAAACCCGCCGCCCCACCGCCCGACAACCGGTTCGCGCAGGCGCTCGAGCAGTTTCGCAAAGTGACGCGGATGCCGGCGACGACCGACGCGGCGCGCCACGCCATCGACTTGGGCTGGATGGCGATTGGTCGGCTCTACTACGAGACTGACAACTATGTGGACGCGGCAGAAGCGTACAGTCACGTCGACCGGCGCTCGCCCGAGTTTTCGACGATGCTCTACGAGCTGGCCTGGGTCTACGTTCGACTCGGAGACTTCGAACGTGCGCAGCGCGCGCTCGAGGTGCTCACCATCACGGATCCGAACAATCTCGAGCTGGCAGACGGCGCTCTCTTGCGCGCGGATTTGATGCTGCGCGCGGGCGAGTTCGAGGACTCGCTCGGCTTGTACAAGGACGTCTCCGGTCGCTTCGAGCCGATCCGCACGCAGCTCGACGATTTTCTCAAATCGACCAACGATCCAGCGGTCTACTACGACCGGCTCACCGCGGATGACTACGGCGCCCCCGATCAGAAGCTCCCCAAAGTGGTGCTCGATTGGGCGCGCGACCAAGCGGAAGATCAGCATGTTTTCGGGTTGATCGACGACGTGACTCGTTCGC
>DASYCR010000681.1:0-6115 GCA_036500095.1 Polyangiaceae bacterium | reverse complement strand
AACGAGCTCGCCGACTCGCAGCTGCGCTTGATGTTCGGGCTCTGCGATCCGCGCCTGCCGCACGAGACGCAAGTGATGGTGCTGCTCAAGTACCTGTGCGGTTTCGGGGTGCGCGAGATCAGCCACGCGTTCCTCAGCGGCGAGGACGCGATCGAGAAGCGGCTCTCTCGCGCGCGCGCCACGCTGCAGCAGGGCGGCGCGCTCACGTCGATCGCGGACGCGACGGCGCTCGCGGCGCGCGCGCCGGCCGTCGAACGCGCCCTCTATTTCTTGTTCAACGAGGGCTACCACGGCAGCCACGCCGAGCAGGTCGTGCGCCAGCAGCTGTGTGAAGAAGCGCTGCGTTTGACGGCGCAGCTCGCCGCGCACCCGCTGACCGGTACACCGGAGGTGCACGCTCTGTTCGCCTTGTTCTGCTTGCTGGCCGCTCGGCTCGCGGCGCGCCAAGACGAAGCGGGCGACCTGTTGCCGCTGGAAGAGCAAGATCGCTCGCGCTGGGATCCTGCGCTGACGGAGCGCGGGCTTAGCGCGCTCGCTCGGTCGGCGAGAGGGCCGACCTTGAGCGAGTTTCATCTAGAGGCGGCGATTGCCGCGGAGCACGCGCTCGCGAGCTCGTTCGAGTGCACGAATTGGTCGAACATCGTTGCGCTCTACGACAAGCTCAGCGTGCTCCGGCCAAGTCCGGTCGTCAGGTTGAACCGCGCCGTCGCGCTCGCGTACGCCGAGGGCACGGAGGCCGGCCTCGCGGAGCTTGCCGCGCTCGAGCAGGACGGCAAGCTCGACGACTACCTGTTCTTGTCGGCGACGCGCGCGGATCTGCTGCGCCGCGCGGGGCGCCAGGCCGAAGCGCGCGTGCACTACCGCCGCGCGGCCGAGCTCGCGCGCAACGCGGCTGAGCAACGGTTTTTTGCGCGGCGGCTGCTGGAGTGCGGTGAAAATGAGTAGTACGTTGCTCATACTCGCATTACAATAATCATATGACTGCGCGCAAGGAACGGCTCACGGTGACCGTCGATCCGGCGGTCGTTCGGGCCGGGCAGCGTGCGATTGCGGCGGGTCACGCGGATTCCTTGAGCGCCTGGGTCAACCTGGCTCTAACCGAACGAGCCGCGAAAGAACAACGGCTGCGTGCGCTCGCTGACGCGATCGCGCTCTACGAACGCGCGCACGGGCGGATCACGCCGGAAGAGCTCGCGGCCCAGGCGCGCGCGGATCGCAGAGCGGCGCGCGTCGTGAGAGGGCCCGTGTCGCGCACGGGCAAGGCGCGAACGCGGCGTCGCGGGGCCGCGTGACACTCGTGCTCGATTGCGGTGCGCTGATTGCTCTTGAGCGCGGCGATCGCGCGATGTGGAGCCGGCTCAAGGCGTCGCACTTGGCAAACGAAGTCCCCGTTTCGCACGGCGGCGTCGTGGGACAGGCGTGGCGTATGGGTGGCGCCCGGCAGGCTCTGTTGGCCAAGGCGCTCGCGGGCACGGATGTGCGCGGGCTCGATGACGCTCTGGGTCGCGCCGCGGGCAAGCTGCTCGCACGCGCCAAACAGCGTGACGTGGTCGACGCCGCGCTCGTGCTCTTGGCGATGGACGGAGACGTGATCGTCACCTCCGATCCGGACGATCTCGTCACGCTCGCGTCGGTTTCAGAGCGGGACGTGGAAGTCATTCCCGTTTAGCGCGCTCAGGCGTAGCATGGCGATCATGCGACGTTTGTTGTCCGCGCTTCCGCTCTGCATCGCCGCGCTCGCGTGCGGCTCCCACTCGAGCGACTCGGCAACGGGCGCGGCGCCCGGCGCCGGCGGTGCCTCAGCGGGTGCTGCTGGTTCCGCCGGGAGCAACGCCGGTTCCGGTGCGAGCAGCAATGCCGGCAACGGTGGGGCGCCCGGCGCGGCGGGTGTTGCTGCGGGTGGCGGCGGGCAAGGCGGCGCGCCGACGTCCGGGCGCAGCTTTCCGGATACGAACGCGCTCATCGCGATCCTGTCCGACCAGCTGCCGACGATGAACGACGCGCAGCTCGCCTTCGCGGCCAGCCACTACGTGGGAACCGAAAAGCAGCTGCTCCCCGTCACGCACGCGCTCCGCGCACTAAACCCGAATTTTCTGGTTCTTCACTATCATTTGTCGATGTGGCAGTCGGCGCCGACCACGGACTTCATCGTCGACGGTGTGTCGTGGGGCAACGACTACCCGAGCGTCGACACGCACGAGAGCTGGTTCTGGCACAACGCGAGCAATCAGCGCGTGCCGAGCAACGCGGACGGCAAATTGCTGATGAACATTGCGGACTCGGGTTTTCAGCAATACTGGGCCACGTCGCTCGCGGCGCAGGTCGCGGCGGGCGAGTACGACGGCGTTTTCTTCGATTCCGCGTCGCCTGCGCTGTTGCAAGGGGAGTGTAGCAATACGGACCCGCGGCTCGCCGGGACCGCGGCGCGCGACACCCAGTTCAGCGAGCTCGGCAATCAGAGCTTCATCAGCGCCTGGCAGACTTGGATCTCGGCCCTGAATGCCGCCCTGCTCGCGCAAGGCACGCCGCTTCTGCCGAATACGAGCGCGTTCGTGACCGGTTGGGACAACACGGACTATTCGCTGTCCGCCGGCGCTTTCGTGGAGGGCTTTGCGGACAGGTCGTTCGCCGTGAGCGACTGGCAAGCCTCGACGAACGAGCTCTTGAAGCTCTCCGCCTTGGACAAAATCGTCATTTTGCAGAACTACCTCGGCGACAGCGTCGATGTTGCGACGCGGCTTTACTATCTGGGCAACTACTTGCTCGTAAAAGGGCATCACACCTATCTCGACTACTTCGCGGGCGGCCCGCTCGAGTGGTACCCCGAATGGGAAATCGCGCTGGGCGCTCCGCTGAGCGCGGCCGCCAGCGTGAGCGAACTCGCCGCGAGCGGCGTGTACCGCCGTGATTTTGCGAACGGCAGCGTGCTCGTCAATCCATCGGCTGCGCCGGTTACGGTGGCACTCGGCGGGACGTATCAGCGCGTCGTACCCACCGGCGGCGGCGTCGTCGACGCGTCGGGCATGCCGAGCGGAAGTCTGACTCAGCAGGCGACGTCCTCCGTGATGGTGGCCGCCACGAGCGCTGAAATCTTGTTGAAATAGGGGATCCGGAGCGCACATAGCGCGGGCGAGATCGGCGTTGCTTGACGGGAGTTCGCGTCCCGCGAGACTCTCGTTCTATGCGAGCTTTGGTTTGGTCCGCGGGCTGTGTACTCTTGGTTGCGTGCGGTGGTGGAGGCTCGTCGAACAATCCCGGCACGGCGGGTGCGACGAACTCCAGCGGCGGCGGCACGGCGGGTTCGAGTAACGGCGGCACCGGCACTGCGGGCTCGAGCAACGGCGGTTCCGGTACGTCAGGTAGCGGCGCCGGCACTGCGGGCGCGGCGGGCATCGCGGGTGCCGGAGGCACGGGCAACGTCACGAGCGCGGATCTATGCGCGGGGCTCGTGCAAGACAAGCTGCCACACACGGGCACCACTTTGCCGAAGCCGGCCGTCGGTATGACGGTGACGGACGCGGAGTTCGGCACGACGATTCGACGCATCACGGCGGCTCCGGCGCCGGGCGCGGGCAACGACTCGGCGATCGTACCGATGTATTCGACGATCTCCGCCTGGAACGCGGACGAGTCGCTGATGATTTTGTACCAGGTCGGCAGCGGCGGTGGACACAAGCTGTACGACGGTAAGACGTACGCCGCGCTCGGCGCGCTCGACGTGAGCCCGCCGGATCTCGAGCAGGTGTACTGGGATACGTCGGACCCCGACTTGCTCTATTACGTCGATGGTCAGGACTTCATTCGCTATCACGTGCAGGAGAAAATGAAGGACACGCTCACGAGCTTTGCCAGCCTGTGCGCCGGCGACGCGCCGACTAACGGGGACGATCCGATGTTCACGTCTTGGGACTCGCACCGGCTGGGCCTGACCTGCAATGGCCAGATGTTCATCTACGATCTGGCGTCAAACCAGGTGCTAGGCCCGAAACCGGTGGCCGGCACACCGCCCGCGCAGGTGGCGCCGAGCGGAAAGCTCGCGTACCTCGAGGCGGGCACGGGCCAGGTGTTCGACGAAAATTTGAACCTCGTGCGCTCGCTCAACCTGCAAGTGCCGGACAATCACGCTTCTCTCGGGCAGCTGGCGAGCGGACACGATACCTGGAACGGCGCGGTCTACGACGACGACAATGACGACGTCGGCAGCTTGGTGACTTGGGATCTGACGGACGGCAGCGGCGGCGTCGTGATCGGGCCAAAGACCGGCTATCCGTATCCGCCGGACGGGCACATCTCGGCGCTCGCCTACCGCGAACCGGGTTGGGTGGTGGTCTCCACCATCAGCGACAACACGACGGGTCCGCAAGTCCTGCTGGATCAAGAGCTCTTGATCGCCGACACCAACAGCAAGACCGTGTGCCGCGTCGGCCGTCACCGCAGCTTTGGTAAGAACAACACGAACATGCAAGAGCCGTATTGGGCAGAACCCCACGCGGTCCCGAGCCCGAGCGGCACGCGCATCCTATTCGCGAGCGATTGGGGCAACGGCACGACGGTCGATTCGTACGTGCTGGAGTTGCCGAGCTACGTGAAGTAGCGCGCTCAATGCGCGCCCGGTGCCAAGCACCAACTCACCCGCCTGAAAACGCGTCTTCCGCGTCGGCGCCCGGCGGCGTCGCGTCCTCGCGATCGCGCAGATAGCCTTCGGGCAAGCTGACCTGTTGCGTGCCGGCGCTCTTGCCACGCGGCACGCGCATGGCCGACGGCGGAAACGGTTGTGCGCGATCGACGAGCGCGAGCGCGCCGCGCAGATCGCTCAGGGTGGTGATTTGCATGAGCCGCTGTCTGAGCTCGGCGCTGCCGCGAAAGCCTTTGGTGTACCAGGTGGCGTGCCGTCGAAACGCGCGCAGGGCGGGCCGCTCGCCGAACCAGTCCGCGAGCAAGCTTGCGTGCTTGACCATCAAGTCGCAAACAGCGCCGAGGCTAGGCGGATCCTCGGGCTCGCGGCCCGCGAACACGCTCGCTAGATCGCGAAACAACCACGGGCGCCCGAGGCAACCGCGACCGACCACGACGCCGTCGCAACCGGTGCTGCGCATCATGCGCAGGGCGTCTTCCGCCTCCCAGATGTCGCCGTTGCCGAGCACGGGAATGCGCGTGACGGCTTGCTTCAGTTCGGCGATCGCGTGCCAGCGCGCTTGGCCGTCGTAGAGCTGCGCGGCCGTCCGGGCGTGCAGCGCGACCGCGCGGCAGCCCTCGCTCTCACCCACGCGACCCGCGTCCAGGTAGGTGAGTAGTTCGTCGTGGATGCCCATGCGAAACTTGATCGTGACCGGGACGCTGCCCGCGCTCGACACGCAGGCGCGGACGATCGCAGCGAGCAGGCGCGGCTTGACGGGGATCGCCGCTCCGCCGCCCTTGCTCGTGACCTTGCGCACGGGGCAGCCGAAATTCATGTCGATGTGATCGACGCGCCCTTCGCCGACCAGGCGCTTGGTGGCTTCCGCCACGTAGTACGGATCGACGCCGTAGAGCTGTAGGCTGCGCGGTGTCTCGTCCGGGCCAAAATCGGCGAGTTTCAGGGTCTTTTGTGAGCCCTCGACCAGTGGCCGGGCCGTGATCATTTCGCTCACGTACAGCCCCGCGCCGTAGCGCCGGCAAATCGCGCGAAAGGGGTAGTTGGTGACGCCGGCCATCGGCGCCAGCACGACGGGCGGTGACACGACGAGCGCGCCGATCTCGATCGGCTTGAATTCACCGGGCCGCGCGGGTGGCACGTCGCGATTGACGTCGCTCTTGTAAATGGGATTCATCGGGTGAAATTTGCGTGACGCGCGGGCTTCACGGATTGCTCGCGTACGGTAAACTGCGCCTCGGCTGCTTGTGCCGCCAGATGCGCCACTCGCCGGCCGTAGCGGGCGCGAGCGCGTCGTCGCAAGCGGGCGGCGCATCGACGCCGATCAGCCGGCGCGGCTCTTGTTCGCGGCTGTCGGCGACCAAAATGCGCTCGTGCTCGTCCAAGAAATAAGCGCGATCCAAGCCGTGCCCGCGTTCGGCGGGCCAAGCGTAGGCGACGAACTCGCGTTCGGCGCGTTCGTCGTCCACGCCGTCTTCCGGT
>DASYCR010000680.1:0-5715 GCA_036500095.1 Polyangiaceae bacterium | reverse complement strand
TTTTGACATCGCCGCAACTTTCCCCCTCAGAAATACCTGCCGGAGTCGAGCTCCCGAAGGGTGAGCTCGTGCGCGCGCTGCTCGAGCCGGATCTCGACGAGCGACTCGCGTATCGACAAAGCCGCTGGTTGCTCACGACCGGTGCGCTGCGCGTCGAGCAAGGAAACGGCAACTGGCAGGCGATCCCGCTCACGCCGTCCCTGCGCATCGAGCGGCACGAACACGCGGGAGTTACGGAGCTGCGCGTCCTCGACGGAGAGCGCGTCGCGGCGCGTTGTCACTACACGCTGGCTGTCGCGCGCTCGGCGAGCGATTTCAGCGCCGAGTTCGAGGCGGCGTGCCAAGGCGCCGCGCGCGCGGAGTCCGACGCTCCCGACGCGGACGATTTCGCGCCGCCCGACGCCGCGCCGCGCGGTCGGCCGCTGTGGCGCTTGCTCCTTTTCACGCGCAAGCGCTTCGGCGCCGTCGGGCTCGGCCTCGCGCTCACGCTGGGCACGACCGCGGTCGGGTTGATCCCGCCCTATCTGACGATGCCGCTCGTCGACGAGGTGCTCGTGCCATGGCAGACGGCGCACGGCGTCGTTCCGGGCTCCGTGTACCACGCGCTCTTCGTCTACCTGGGCGCGCTCGCGCTGGCGGCTATCCTCGCCTGGCTCTTGGCTTGGGCGCAGGGCGCGGTGCTGGCTTGGGTGAGCGAGCTGATCAGCGCAGATCTGCGCAACCGCGCGTTTTCCCATCTGCAGCGGCTCAGCCTGCAGTACTTCGGCGGCAAACGCACCGGTGATTTGATCGCGCGCGTCAGCTCCGAGACGGATCGGATCTGTTCGTTTCTCTCCGACACGCTGATCGATTTCGTGACCGACGTGTTGATGATCGTCGGCACGTCGGTGGTTTTGTTCGTGCTCGATCCGCTGCTCGCTGCGGCCGCGCTCGTCTCATTCCCGTTCATCGCTTGGTTCATGATCCGGGTGCGCAGCGCGCTCACGCACGGCTTCTTGCGCGGTGGCCGGGTGTGGGCGCAGATGACGAACATCCTCGCCGACACGATTCCCGGGATCCGCGTGGTCAAGGCGTTTTCGCAAGAGCGCCGCGAGGTGGCGCGCTTCGAGCAAGCCAACCAGCGCATCGTCGAGGTCAACAACCGCGTCAACGCACTGTGGACGTCCTTTTGGCCGCTGGTCGCGCTGCTCAATCAGCTCGGTCTGCTCGTGGTCTGGGGCGTGGGCGCGTGGGAGGTCTTGCATCAGCGCATCACGGTCGGCGTGCTCACCGCGTTCATCGCGTACATCAGCCGCTTTTACACGCGCGTCGAGAGCATGAGTCGCATGCTCACGGTGACGCAGCGCGCGTCGGCCGCCGCGCAGCGGCTGTTCGAGATCTTGGATCGCGTGCCGAGCGTTCTCGAGCCCAAGGATCCGGTGCCGCTCGGCGACGTGAAGGGGGAGATCCGCTTCGACCACGTCTCATTTCGCTATGGCAGCCGACTCGTGCTCGACGACGTGAGCTTCACGGCGGCGCCCGGGCAAATGGTGGGCATCGTGGGTCACACGGGCTCGGGCAAGAGCACCGTCGCCAACCTGATCTGTCGCTTCTACGACGCGTCGAGCGGCGCGGTGCGTCTCGACGGCATCGACCTGCAGAGGCTCGCGCTCGAAGACTATCGCCGTCAGATCGGCATCGTGCTCCAAGAGGCTTTTCTGTTCTTCGGCACGATCGGGGAGAACGTAGCGTATGGGCTGCCCGGCGCGCAGCCGGCGGAGTTGATCGCGGCCGCGCGCGCCGCGCGAGCGCACGAGTTCGTGCTCAGGCTGCCGGAGGCGTACGACTCGCTGGTCGGCGAGCGCGGCCAATCGCTGTCCGGCGGTGAGCGCCAGCGCATCGCCATCGCGCGCGCGATTTTGGTGGACCCCAAGCTGCTGATTTTGGACGAAGCGACGTCCGCGGTGGACGTGCAGACCGAGCGGGAGATCCAGGCGGCGCTCGACAACGTCGTGACTGGGCGAACGACGATTGCGATTGCGCATCGCCTGACCACGCTGCGCAAGGCGGATCTGCTGGTGGTGCTCAAAAACGGCAAGGTCGTCGAGATCGGCAGCCCGAGCGAGCTGCTTGCGCGTGACGGGGAGTACGCGCGCTTGCATCGAGCGCAGGCCGAAGGGGGCACTCGTGAGCGCACGGACGTGTCGAGCGTGGACCCGCTCGCGACCACGCTCGACGCCGCCACCGAACACGCCGAGCCGTTGTTCAACTCCGCGGAGCTCTCGCTCACGTGCGACGACGAGGGACGACTCTGGGCCAGCGCACGCGGAGCGAGCCGCTGCGAAGTTTTTGCGCGTCGCGCATTCCCGTTGACGAGGCCGGAGCATTTCGTGTGCTTGGTCGATGGGCGCGGACATGAGCGAGCCTGCATCGAGTCGCTGGGCGAGCTCGCGGCCTCTGCGCGCGCCGCGCTCGGCAAAGCGCTCGAGCGCAGCGACTTTTTGCCGGTCGTTCAGCGCATCGAACGGGTCACGCAGGAGGCGACCAGTTCGAGCTGGCACGTGGTCACGGACCACGGCCCCACCGAATTCGTCGTGGATCAAGAAGACCACGTGCGTGCCTTGGATGACGGGCGCTTCGTGATCACCGACTCGCACGGCATGCGCTATCTGGTGCCGGGGCTTTCGCAGCTCGATCCGCTCAGCCGCCGTCAGCTCGCGCGCTTCGCCTGACGCCTACTCCGCCGGAGTGAATAGCCTGAGCCCCGCTCCGTCTGATGGCTTACCTACATGGTGGTAGGTGGGAGTCTGCTGCTCGGTCCGCGGGGGGGAAACCTGCGACAGAGCGGAATTCACGCGAAAAATCGCGCTCCAGGATGCCCCCTGTAAGGCCCGCGTCCCGCCGTCGTTCTGCATGCGTTGCCGACGATGGAGGACCCGATGAACCCGATGAAGCTTTCGATCTTGTTGCCCTGTTTGGTGCTCGCCGCCTGTAGTCGCCCCGAAGCGCGCGCTACGCGCAGCGCGGATAGCGCGCGCTCCATGCCGATTGCACCGCAATCTGCCGCACCGCACGATAACGATCGCGCGGCCGCTGACTCGCCTGCGGAAGAGAGCGCTCCGCCTTCGCCGATGGCCGCGGCGCCCGCGACGCCCTCAGCGTCGGCTCGCGGCGCTGGGCGCGCGTCGGCCGGAGACAGCTATCAACGCCACGAAGCCGAGAAGAAAGCGGCTGAGCGCGACGAGCGCCCGGGACTTGGCACGACCTGGGGTGAAACCCGCTCGAGTTACGTGTCGTCCGCGCCCTTCGACCGCGCCGATGGCGATAGCCCGTTCGCGGTGCTTGCGCTCAACTACAACGACGAGTCCGGCGTGTTGGCACTCGCGCACCGCAATCGAGAAAATGGCGTGAGCTTCGAACGCGCGGGCTTCAACGCGGCGCGCGGCGCGCTCAGCGTGCGCTTGCTCGACTCGAGCGGACGAGCGCTCGAGAGCACCGCGATCGGTGGGCGCGACTACGTCGTTGGGGCCGACGGTGAGCGCTACGTGATCCAGATCGAAAACCACACCGGTGGCCGTTTCGAAGCGGTGGCGTCGGTGGACGGCCTCGACGTGCTCGACGGACTCGACGCGTCGTACGCCAAGCGCGGCTACCTGATCGGTCCTTGGGCGACGCTTGAGATCGACGGCTTTCGGCAAAGCCAAGCGACGGTCGCCGCCTTCCGCTTCGGCGCGGTCAAGGATTCCTACGCCGCGCGCACGGGCACCGACCGCAACGTCGGCGTGATCGGCGTCGCGTTCTTTCAGGAATACGGGAGCACCTATCCCTGGACGGATCGCGAGCTGAATAAGCGAGAAGACGCGAACGCATTTCCGGGCGGATTTGCTGTGCCGCCCAGGCGGTGATTGCCGAACTCTGCTAGACAGTTTGACGTGAAACGCATTCTGGTTTGCGTGTTTTGGCTGGCGCTGCTCTTGTCCGGGTGTCAACGGAAGGACGGCGCGGCCGCCGGTAGCAAGCTGCGGATTGCGGTGGTTCCGAAGGGGACGACGCACGAGTTTTGGAAGTCGGTGCACGCGGGCGCGGTGAAGGCGTCGCGCGAGTTCGGTGTCGAGATCATCTGGAAGGGGCCGCTCAAAGAGGATGATCTGAAGTCGCAAGTCGATCTCGTGCAGACGTTCACGGCGCAGGGCGTCTCCGGTATCGTGCTCGCGCCGCTGAACGACAGCGCGCTCGCTGGCCCGGTCAAGAGCGCGGTGGCGGCCAAAGTGCCGGTCGTGATTTTCGATTCGGATCTGAAGGGCAGCGACCACAAGAGCTTCGTGGCGACCGATAACCTGGCCGCGGGGCGCCTGGCCGGGGAACGCATGGGCAAGCTCTTGAGCGGCAAGGGTCAAGTGATCGTGCTGCGTTATCAGGAGGGCTCGGCCAGCACGGCCAACCGCGAGCAGGGCTTTTTGGACGGGATCAAGGCGTTCCCGGAGATCAAAGTGGCGAGCGCCAATCAATATGGCGGCGCCACCACGGAGAGCGCACACGCCGCGAGTGAGAATCTATTGCTCGCGCAAAACGCGGCCAAAGGCGAGATCAGCGGCATCTTCACGCCCAATGAATCGACCACGTTCGGCATGCTGCTGGCACTCGACAAAGCGGGGCTGGCCGGGAAAATTCATTTCATCGGCTTCGACTCGTCGGACAAGCTGACGGCGGCCGTGCGCGCCGGCAAGATCGACGCACTCGTCCTACAGAACCCGTTCAAGATGGGCTACCTCGCCGTGCAGACGATGACGAGCGTGCTGCACCAGACAGCCGTCGCCGCGCGCATCGACACCGGCGCCACGCTGGTCGACAAAGGCAACATCGACCAACCGGAGATCGCGGAGCTCGTGAAACCCAATCTCGCGCAATGGCTCGGCAACGAGTGAACGACGCGAGCGAGCGCGTACGGAAGACGTCATGAGCTCCACCGGCGCGCTCGGCGACATCCGGCTGGAAGTGCGCGGCGTGCAGAAGAGCTTCGCAGGGACCGCGGCCCTGAGCGGCGTGGAGCTCGTCGCCAGGCGCGGTGAGGTGCACGCGATTTTGGGCGAAAATGGCGCGGGCAAGAGCACACTGATGAAGATCCTGTCGGGCGCGCTCGCCGCGGATGCCGGCACGATCCTGCTCGACGGCACGCCGTTTTCGCCACGGAGCCCAATCGAGGCACGTCAACGTGGCGTCTCGATCGTGTACCAGGAGCCGGAGCTGTGCGCCGAGCTCACGGTGGCAGAGAGCGTGCTGCTCGGTGGCGAGCCCGCGCGCTACGGAGTCATCGATCGTTTGACACAGCGCGAGCGAGCGCTCGCGAGTCTCAAGCGCGTCGTGCCCGACGACCAAGCGCAACGGCTTGCGCCGGACAGCTTGATCAAGACGCTCTCGCCGAGCGAACGACAATTGGTGGCTCTCGCGCGCGCTCTCGCGCACGGAGACTGCAGAGTGTTGATCCTCGACGAGCCGACCAGCGCGCTCAGTGCCGCGGACGTGGCGCGCCTGTTCGATGTGGTCGCGGATCTTGCCGCGAGCGGCATCACGGTGCTCTACATCTCCCATTTTCTGGAGGAGGTGGAGCGCGTCGCCACGCGCTTCACGATGCTGCGCGACGGCCGCTCCGTCGCCAGCGGGGATTTGGCCACGACCACGCGCAGTGAGCTCGTCACGCTGATGGCGGGGCGCGCGGTTTCCGAGCTATTTCCGCGC
>DASYCR010000679.1:0-1939 GCA_036500095.1 Polyangiaceae bacterium | reverse complement strand
CGCTCTGCTCGAAGTGACACGGGGGACGGGTACGTGCGGGGGCCTGTGCGCGGGCTGCAAGTTACAGCCGCCGGAGCTCGACCCCATCTCGCTCCGCGCTCGGGTCCTCGGCTAGTCGAAGGCGATCAGGATGTCGAAGGCCGGGCACGTGAGTCCGTCGACATCGGTGAGCGTGAACATGCACGAATACTCGGCGTTGCTCACCGCGCTGACCACCAACGCTACCGTGGCCGCGCCGGACGGGATCACGGGATCCAGCGTGCCGGAACCTACAAACGTCGGGTTCGAGCCCGAGCCGGAGCCAGAGCCTGAAACCTCGGCGCACTCCAGGTCGTAGTGCGTGACGTTCACGGTGTCACTGAACACGAATGACAGCTCGAGCGAGTACATGCCGTTGCCGGTGGCCGTCGGGCTCGCGTCGACGGAGCTGACGTGCGGGCCCGGCGTCGCCGCATCCGCGCTGCCACTGCTATCCGCGTCGCTACCGGCGGTAGCATCGATGCTGCCGCCTCCTCCGCCACACGCGGAGAAGACAAGGGCGGCGACGAACGCCGACTGCATGGAGTGCTGAGCCATTCACCCACCCTAGCCGCTTCCGCAGCCCGGAGGTTGCTCGGGAAGCGAGCCAGCAAGTGTCCAAGCTCGACAAGCTCGCTGGTGATGCGAGGTCGACAAGATCCGAGCCGCACGCGCGTCGCTCGTGAAGCGAGGCGGGCAAGGTCCGAGAGTTGTTTGCGTCGCTGGGGAAGCGACCGCGCTAACCCGTGGAGGTTGTTCCCGAATAAGTCTACGCAACCGCTACTCGCGGTGGTCGATAGGCATCCTCATGCAAGCTACTCCTCGTCACTCACCCTCCCGTTCCCTCAACCGCACCAAGAGCAAGTCCGCCACGAGCGCCAAGCCCGCGACCACGACGACTGCGAACGCGCCGCTGCTGACTCCGTCGATCGAGCACTACCAGCGCTTCCTGCCGGCGGCCCGCGACGTCGCGGCTGACAAGATCCGGATCGCGCGCGTCGACGTCACCCTCGTTCGCCTGAACGCCGCGCGCGGCGTCAAGGCGGTGCTCGCCCGCAGCACCGACCTCGCCGCGGTGCCGGGCATCTCGCTCGCCGCGATCCGCTCGCTCGAGGACATGGGCGCCGCGCTCGCGTACGCGGCGGGCCACGTCGAGCGCTACATGCCGATCGTCGGCAGCACGAAGCTCGCGCTCGCGAAGGCGCACGCGCTGCGCGCCAAGCTGATGGCGAAGGCCGACGTGCTCGTGCTCGATGGCATCGTTCCGGCCGCGACGGTCGCCGGCATCCGCAAGGGCAAGGGCTCGATCGACACGGCTGGCGACTGCGTCGCGCTGGCCGCGCTGTTTCACGAGTACGCCGCGTCGCTGCCGAAGAGCGTCGTGGTCGATCCCGCCGACGTGCAGGCCGCCGACGAGATCGGCCGCAAGCTGCTCGTGACGCTGCGTCCGGCCAACGCGAAGCGCGAGCACGAGCCCGCGCTCGTGGCGGCGGCCGACGCGCGTGATCGGCTGTGGACGCTGTTCGAGCAGACCTGGGAGCAGCATGTCTGGCGCGCGGGCGCGTATCTGTTCGCGCGCAACGTCGAGACGCACGTGCCGCTGCTGCAGACGGGGACGCGGAGCAAGCGCACGACGAAGCCGGAGCCGGAGCCGGAGCCGGTGGTGAGCACGCCGGCGTCGCCGGCGACTACCGCGTAGTTCGGCATACGCGATTCACACTGTAGCCGATTGTGGCAGTCGAGGCCGCTGCTTGTCGGGCCTACCGCGATCTGCTGCATCGTTTCTCCGCGCGGTTTCTTGTCCAGGCCAACTATCATCCGCATTAGTTGGTTCGGCGCGCCCATGCGAGCGGTCCTCTTTTTCATGCCGATTCTGCTGGGGTGTCTCGGCGATCCGCACGTTACGACCAGCTACGGGTCT
>DASYCR010000678.1:0-1526 GCA_036500095.1 Polyangiaceae bacterium | reverse complement strand
CGCTGCAACCACGATCCGCACGTCGATCGGCACCGGCCGCGTTTCGCCCAAAGGCTGTACCTCTTTTTGCTCGAGCGCGCGGAGTAACTTGGCCTGCAACGCGAGCGGTAGATCGGAGACCTCGTCGAGCAACAGCGTTCCCCCTTCGGCGCTGCGAAAAAAACCAGCGCTCGCGCGCTCAGCGCCGGTGAACGCGCCGCGGCGATAGCCAAACAGCTCGCCCTCGGCCAACCCTTGCGGTAGCGCGGCGCAGTTGATGGCAACGAGAGGCCCCGTGCGCCCGCTCCAAGCATGCACGGCGCGCGTGACGACCTCCTTGCCGGTGCCCGTCTCACCCTCGAGCACGATCGGCAGATCGGTGCGCGCGGCTTGATTCAAGGGCGAAAGCGCGCGCTGAAACGCCGCGCCCCCGAGCAACCCCGGCGCGACCTCACTGAACGAGCCGAGCCCCGCCGTGACAACGAGCACCGAGCCGCCCAAGCGCAGCACGTCATTCGCCTGCACACGCGCGGTGCGAACGGCGCGCCCATTTACGCGCGTGCCGTTGCGGCTATTCAAATCCATGATCAGAATGCCCGGCTCAGTGCCCGTGCGCCGCAGCGCCGCATGCCGCCGCGAAACATCCGTATTGCTCAAGCGCAGCGCGCACTCTTCGTCGCGCCCAATCGTCAAATCCCCCGACTCCGGCCAATCGAGCCGCAGCGGCGTGCACCCCGAAGCGCCCGAGAGCCACACCAACCCGAGCTCTACTCGGCTCGCCGCGTCAGCCGGCGCCGCCTCTGCATCCACCGTGCTCGCCGGATCGGATTTCATCACCACCCACACTAAATATCACCCCAGCTCGGGCTTTGAAATCTTTTCGCCCCGCTGACGTCGGCCCGCGGACGGAGATACACTGCGCCCCATGCCAGTCAGTGACGCGAGCGCGCGGTGGGTCGAAGAGCAATTTTCAACGTCGATCGTGCCGACGCTGCTGCGCTATATCGAGATCCCGAACAAGAGCCCGGCCTTCGACGCGAATTGGAAGCGAGCCGGGCATATGGCGCGTGCGGTCGCGCTCTTGGCGGGCTGGGCTCGCGCGGCCTTGCCTGAAGGCGCAACGCTCGAGGTCGTGCAGCTCGGCGAGCGCACGCCCGTCATCTTGATCGAGCTGCCTGGAACGGGCGGCGCGAGCGGCGACACGGTGCTCTTGTATGGCCACCTGGATAAACAACCGGAGATGACCGGTTGGCGCGAAGGACTCGGCCCTTGGCAACCCGTGCTCGAAGGCGACAAGCTGTACGGCCGTGGTGGCGCCGACGACGGCTACGCCATCTTTGCTTCGCTGACCGCGCTCGCCGCGCTGCGCAGAGACAACCTGCCACACGCGCGTGCAGTAGTGTTGATAGAAGCGTGCGAAGAATCCGGCAGCTACGATTTGCCGGCATATATCGAGCATTTGGCCGCGCGCATCGGCGAGCCCTCGCTCGTTGTGTGCCTGGATTCAGGCTGCGCGAACTACGACCAGCTATGGTCCACGACCTCTT
>DASYCR010000677.1:0-2098 GCA_036500095.1 Polyangiaceae bacterium | reverse complement strand
GGACGCGGCTTACCTGATTTTCCGCTATCAGCTGCCGGGTCAGAACAAGGCCACCGCTACCGGTACGGTAGAGGTCGTCGAAGGCGACGGGCACGTGCGCTTGTTCGTCCAAATCCCGACGATGCCGGAGTACCACGAGCGCGTACTGCGTGACGGTCTGGTGAGAAAACTTCACGACGAGTACGGCGAGCCTGCGCGTAAGCCTCCGCCCCCACCGCCCGAGAAAAAGCCCGACAGCGACGCCGGCGCGGATTGAGCGATTGAAAGCCGCGCCGCGGCAGGCAAAGCTCCGAGACCCGCATGGATCCGAGCGACCTCCGCCTACCGACGCAGATCGGTCGCTATAAGATCGAGCGGCTGCTCGGGCGCGGCGCGATGGGACGCGTGCTCTTGGCGCACGATCCGGTGCTGGACCGCAGCGTGGCGATCAAGCTCCTGCGCGATGATCTGAACATCCCGCCGGAACAGCACGAAGCACTGCTCCACCGCATGCGCCAAGAGGCCCGTGCCTCCGCGCGCGTCAGCCACCCGAACATCGTCTCATTGCACGACATGGGCGAGGATCCCGAGCTCGGGCTGTGTCTGGTGTTCGAGTACGCGGAGGGCCTGACCCTGAAGGAGCGGCTGCTGCGCGGTCCGCTGGGCCCGGAAGCCGCAGCCAAGCTGGCGCGCGAGGTCGGCGAAGCGCTGACCACCGCTCACGACGCGGGCGTGTTGCACCGTGACATCAAGCCGGAAAACATCATCCTCACGCCGACGGGCGCCAAGGTCGCCGATTTTGGGATCGCGCGCGTGCCCGACTCCACACTCACCCGTGACGGCGGGCTACTCGGCACGCCCGCGTACAGCGCGCCCGAGTGCATCGAGACCGGCCGTTTCTCGCCGCTCAGCGACCAATTCTCCCTTGCAGCCACGTTGTATGAGGCTATCAGCGGGCAGCGCGCTTTCCCGGGTGAGGACGCGATCGCCGTAGCGACGCGCATCACCAACGACGAACCACCGCCCATCGCCGAATTCGCTGGCGTCGACGCGCACGTCGACGAAGTGTTGGCACGCGGTCTGGCCAAGGATCCGGCCAAGCGTTACCAGGACGCGAGCACCTTCGGACTGGCGCTGTCTGAAGCGCTCTCCCAGAGCACGCGGGCCAAGCTCGCAACACTGCCGGATCAACGACACCGCACCCAAGAGCCGTCCGCACACGAGAGCCGAAGCGCGCGGCTCTTGATCGGCGGCGCCGCGATCGGCGCGCTGCTCGGCATTGCTGGTTTCCAGCTGAGCCTAGGGCTACGCGAGCCCGAGCGCAGTGCGGAAGCGCGCAGCGAATCCGTCGACACGGGAGACCACCCTGCTCGGCCGAGCGTCGTGATACCCGTTGTCAGCGAGTCTGCGAAGCCCAAGGCGAAGGCGAGCCCGAACCGGCGCGACGCGGCCGCAGCGCGCGCCACGCGCGACGCCGGTGTGGCGCTGAGCCGCGGCGATGCCGGAAAATCGGAGGATCCGGAGCCGTGAAGCGACGCGCAGCGAGGCCCGTCAGCGAACGGTTGTCGCTCAGCGCGGCGCTGGGGTGCGCGCTTTTGGTCGCCGCGCCGCCGAACACGCGAGCGAGCAGCGCAGCTCGCTCGGCGAGCGCCGCGCTCGTGCCTTGGCCTATCGGTAGCAACCCGACCGAGATCGGACTGAGCGGTGGCCTCACCCTGCTGCGCGCGCGTGGCTCGCGCATGATTCGCGTGCCCGCGTCGCGCTTCTACATGGGCTCCACGGAAAACGACATAGTCGATTCGACCTTGCTCTGCGAGCGTGAGCCACTGGCCACGACGTGTGACGAACAAACCTTCGCCAATGAGCTCGCGCGGCACTCTGTGACGCTGTCCGGGTTCTTCTTGGATCGCACCGAGGTCAGCGTGGCTGACTACCAGGCTTGCGTCCGGGTCGGCCGCTGCCAGGCGCCGCCGTACGAGCTCGGCGCCCGCCGCTTCGCCCGTTCTGATTTTCCCGTCACGCTGGTCACCTGGGACGAAGCCCAGAATTATTGCCAATTTCGCGGCGCACGGCTGCCCACGGAGGCCGAGTTCGAGCGCGCCGCGCGCGGCCAAACGGG
>DASYCR010000676.1:0-7647 GCA_036500095.1 Polyangiaceae bacterium | reverse complement strand
ACGCCGTCCTTGCCGGAGCATGTTGCGCGCGCGCGCATCGAGCAGGCTCTCGCGCAGCTCTCCGAGGGCGAGCGCACCGTGTTCGTGCTGTACGAGATGGAAGGCGTCTCGGGCAAGGAGATCGCTCAAATTGCCGAGATCCCAGAGGCGAGCGTCTGGCGTCGCTTGCACTACGCGCGCAAACGCGTGCGCGTCGCGCTGGGCGACCACGTCGACGACGAGCCCGCGGCCGAAGCTGTCTGAGTCGAGTCGCCCTCGTGTTCTCGAGGTGACGACGATGACGAGCCGATGACGTTCGCCATCAGAACTGCGCGCACATGAAACACGCCGCCCGGCTTGCTCGTGCGACACTTCCGCCTCAGGATGGCAGACGCGTTTGCTTGGACTCCGCCCGCGCCGAACGCGCTCGATTCCAACATAGCGAAAGCGGCCCTGGACGCGACGCTGGCCGTGGGCGGCTTGCGCACGCATTTCCAACCGATCGTCGATCTGCGCGCGGGCATGCCGCTCGGCTACGAGGTGCTCTCGCGCGCTGAGCCGCAATTCGCCAAAGTTCAAGACGCTTTCGACGCTGCCGCGCTGGCCGGGCGGAGCTGGGATCTCGAATACGCCTGCCGCACGCGCGCGATTCAGCGCATCGCCGAGCTGACGCCGCGGCTGCGTTCGCTGCGCTACTTCATCAACGTCAGCCCCGAGATCCTCAGCGACGGCCGCTTCGAATCCGGCTTCACGAGCTCGCTCTTGTCCGACCACGGCATCGACCAGGGCAAGGTCGTGATCGAGATCACGGAGCGGGAGTCCGTGCGCGACTACCCGCAGTTCGAGCGGCTGATCCGCCACTACGTGCGCCAAGGGTTCCAGATAGCACTCGACGACTTCGGCAGCGGGCACTCCAGCCTGATCACGCTGATCAGCTGCTCACCGCACTTCCTGAAGCTCGACCGCGAAATCGTACGCGGCGTTCACGACGACTCCTACCGTCAGCGTCTGGTACGCTCGCTGGTAGATCTGGCTGCCAGCGTCGACACGCGCTTGGTGGCCGAGGGCGTGGAGCTCTGGGAGGAGCTCGAGGTCCTGGTGCGGCTCGGTGTTCGTTACGCGCAGGGCTTCTTGTTCGCGCGTCCCGCGCCGGAGCCGAACGGCATCGATCCGGACTTGGTGCGCGCTCTCGCGCGCCTCATGCACCGTGAAGACTCGCCCCGCAACGAGCTCGACGAAACCGTGGCGCGCCTGGTGAGCCGCAGCCCAACCGTGAACTCGCGCGGCATGCGTTGCTCGGAGCTCGACAACCGCTACCGCCACGACCCGAGCTTCGACGAAATGGTGCTGCTCAAAGATCGCGTACCGGTAGGTTTGCTCACGCGTCAGCAGTTCTATGATCGCACGGGCGGACCGGTCGGCTATTCACTTTTTAGCCGGCGCAGCGTGGACGAGGCCGCCAAGACGCACTTTCTGCGCGTGAGCGAGCGGACCCCCGTCACCACTTTGGCGCGGCTCGCGACCGAGCGGCTGCGCCAGGATCTCTATGATCCGGTGGTCGTCACGGACGACGCGGGCGGCTACCTGGGCACCGTGACGATGAAGCAGCTGATCGTGCGTTCTGCCGAGCTCGAGATCCAGAGCGCGGCGGGCGCTAATCCGCTCACCGGTTTGCCGGGGAACCGCGCGATCACGCGCTGGCTGCTGGAACTGGTCGCGCACGGCGATTTCACGGTCGTGTACGCCGATCTCGATCGCTTCAAAGAGTTCAACGACGCGTACGGTTTTCTGGCGGGCGACGAGCTCATTCGCCTCGCGGCACACACGCTGCAGAGCGGTCTACGCGCGCTCGGCTCGAGCGCACGCTTGGGTCACATCGGTGGTGATGATTTCGTGGTCGCCTGCGAAGGTGCGCTCGGCTCGGACGCACTCCAGGAACTATGTGACGAGTTCGATCGCCACAAGCGCGGCCTTTTCCACGCTGACGACCTCGAACGCGGCGAGTTTCGCGCGCACGACCGTCAAGGGCGTGAAGTGATGGTGCCTTTGACCACGCTCAGCTTGGCCGCGCTGTGCGCGGCGCAATTTGGTCCCGGCCTGCATCCGGCCTTGCTCTCGCAAGCGGCCTCGTCACTCAAAAAAAAGGTGAAGCAGGAGACGCACTCGGCGCGACGCAGCCTCGTCTTGTTCGATCGCCGAAAGTATCCGTCGAATCCGCCCCCTTCGAGCGCCGACCCGCTCAGCCCGCGCTGAGCATCGGCGCAGGTGCTAGGCCGGCGCTCCTCCGGGAGATTTCGGCATTTTCCTGGGATATTGACGCTGAACATTACCGCAGAAGTGGACAAACGTTCTCGGGTTTGATCTAAGCTATCAGACCCAAGGTTGTTCGCCGAACCGCTCCCTACCCCAGCCCCGCTGGCCGCTCGTGCCGCGTTCGTGCCGCGCCTGCGACTGTTCGTCGAGCGCATGCTCGTCGACGGCGAGGGTCCGAACGCCGAGCAAGACGTGCCGGTGCTCGCGTTGAGCTTCGACTACTCGGGCACGGAAGTGCGCGCGGCCGATCGGCGAGAGCGCTTCTTCGTGGCCTTGGCCGCGGGCGTGACGATGGTCGAACGCGACAGCGCCGGCGAGGCGCGCGCGCAGTGTTTGCTCGAGAACTTTGGCGCGGTCGAGCTGGCGTGCGCGGACGGCTACAGCCCCGAGTTCGACTCACAAGCGGATTACTTGGTGCAACCAGGCGGCAACGTGCATTCGCTCTGTTCGTTCAGCGCGCACGCGCTGCCGCAGCTCGAGAAGCTCGGCTTCCGCGTCGAGGTAGCGGACGACTACCCGTATCAGGTGCTCTCCGCCGAGACTCCCTGGTACGCCGACATGGCCGCCGACGGCGAGCGCGGCGATTGGTTCGGGCTCGAGCTGGGCGTCGAGATCGCCGGGCAACGGGTCAACCTGGTGCCCGCCCTGCTCGAGCTACTCGAAGAGTGTCCGGATTCGTCGAGCCTCGAGGCGCTCTTGCGCTTGCCCGCGCGTTTTCGCGCGATACCGATCGGACAGAACCGCTATTTGCCGGTGCCTCCCGAGCGCTTGCGCAGCGTGCTGCAAATCCTGCTCGAGCTCTATCGCGGCGAGGAGCTGATCGACGGCGCACTGCTTTTTCCAGGCTCGCGCGCGGGTAGCGTGGCCAAGCTCGACGCCGCGTTCGCGGACGGACCGAGGCTCTTCTGGGGCGGCGACCTCGACGCGCGCCGTCGTGGCCACGAGCTCGGCAACGCGGTCACGCCGAAACCCGTGCGGGTCGCCGTCGGCTTGCAAGCGTCGTTGCGCCCGTATCAGCAGCAAGGCCTGGATTGGCTCCAGCACTTGATAAAGTGCGGCGCGGGCGGCGTGCTCGCGGACGACATGGGTCTCGGCAAGACGCTGCAAACGATCGCGCACCTGACGAGTGAGAAGGAGTCGGGGCGCCTCGATTGCCCGTGCTTGATCGTGATGCCGACGAGCCTCGTCGGCAATTGGGAGCGCGAGTTCAAGAAGTTCTCGCCGAGCCTCAAGGTCGTGTCGTGGCACGGTATGCGGCGCGAGCAAAAGAAGCACGAACTCGCCGGGGCGGACGTGATCCTGACCAGCTACCCGCTGATCGTGCGCGACCTCGAACAATTTCGGAAGCTCGCGTTTCACGTGCTCGTGCTGGACGAAGCACAAGTCATCAAGAACCCGCGCAGCCAGGCCAATCGCGCGGTGAACGCCTTGACCGCTCGTCACCGCCTGTGCCTGAGCGGAACGCCCGTCGAAAACAACCTGGAAGAGCTGTGGTCGCTGTTCGACTTCTTGATGCCCGGATTTTTGGGGGACGCAGCCCGCTTTCGCAACGGCTTTCGCATCCCGATCGAGCGCGACAACAACCAACAAAAACTGCAAGCGCTGCGCTCGGCCGTAGCGCCCTTCATCTTGCGGCGCATGAAGGAGCAGGTGGCTCGCGATCTGCCGCCCAAGACGGAAATCGTGCGGCCCGTCGAGCTGGAAGGCGATCAACGCGAGCTGTACGAGGGCATTCGCGCCGCGGCGCACGGCGACGTGCGCGCCGCGATCCGCAAGAAGGGCGTAGCCGGTTCGACGATCGCGATCCTGGACGCGCTGACCAAGCTCCGCCAAGTGTGCTGCGATCCGCGGCTCGTGTCCGTACCGTCGGCGCGCGACGTGAAGAGCTCCGCCAAGCTCGAGCTTTTTCTGGAACTCTTGCAGAGTCAGCTCACGCGCGGCCGGCGCGTGCTGGTGTTTTCTCAATTCACCCGCATGCTCACGCTCATTTCGCGCGCGCTCGGCTCGCTCGGCATTCGCCACTTCGAGCTCACCGGGGAAACGCGCGAACGCCAGCGCGTGGTCGACGCTTTCGAAGCGCGCAAGGCGGATGTGTTCTTGATCAGCCTCAAAGCGGGCGGCACCGGGCTCAACCTAACCAGCGCCGACACGGTGATTCACTACGACCCGTGGTGGAACGCGGCTGCGCAGGCGCAAGCGACGGACCGCGCCTATCGCATCGGGCAAACGCGCCCAGTCTTCGTGTACAACCTGATCGCGCTCGGCAGCGTGGAAGAGCGCATGCTCCGCTTGCAGCAGAAAAAGCGCGATCTTGCGGCGAGCATGCTCGGCACCGGTGGCGGCGGGACGAGCGCCTTGTCCGCCGCCGAAGTCGACGACCTGTTCGCGCCTATCGACTGAGCGACTGGGGAGCACAAGACTTGTGCACGCGAGCGTCGCGAGGCAGCAAACCCCTCACGCTCCGCCCAAGCTGCGCCTCTAGCCCTGCCGTTGCCCCTCCCGTCCGTCTAGCCCTTCCTCAGCTCCTTGGGCTCCACGAAATCCTCGGGCTTCAGGACCAGCCGCTCGACGCGTTCGTTGCGTTCGAACGCGCTGACGATCTCCTCGAGATCGCCGTCTTGGACGCGGCCGTAGAAGTAGTTGTCCGGCTCGACGGCGATGGTCGGACCTGCCCAGCAGGTGTCGAGGCAGCTCGAGCTGCAGGCGCGCACCTCGAGCTCGGCGAGATTGCGTGTTTTGAGCAGGGACTTGAGCCGCTGGTGCAAGGCCTCGGAGCCGCGCGCGGCGCAGGAGCCCTTGGGGGTGCCGTCGGGACGGCGGTTCACACACACGAACAAGTAGCGCTTGCGCTGGGCCATGAACACCGGAGCATGGGCCGAGCGGATCGGCGAATCAAGCCCGCAATACGGAGCTTACGGACTCTGTCAGAATGCCGAGCAGCTCGTCCAGATCCGCGTCGGGGATGTTCAGCGGCGGCGTCGTGTACACCACGTTGCCCATCGGGCGCAGGTACGCGCCGCGCGACAGCGCTTGCTCGTAGACGCGCCAGCCGCTCACGTCCAGGTAGCCCTGCGTGCTCTCGAGCTCGAGCGCGCCGATCATACCGAGCGAGCGCGTGGCGTGCACGCCGGGCAGCTTGCCGAGCTCGGCGAACGCGCTCTGGATGCGCGCGGCCTTGGCCGGAATCTTCTGCAGGATCTGCTCGTCTTGATAGACGCGCAGCACCTCGAGCGCGACGGCGGCGCCGAGCGGATTGCCGGCGAAGGTATGGCCGTAGAAAAACGTGCGGTCGCTGCCGCCCAAGAAGCCCTCGAAGATCCGGCGCGTGGTGAGCGTGGCCGCCATCGGCAACATGCCACCGGTAAAGCCCTTGGCCGTGCACAAGATGTCCGGGCGAACGCCGGCGTGCTCGACGGCCCACATCGGTCCGGTGCGCCCGTAACCGGCGAACACTTCGTCGGCGATCAGGAAAATATCGTGCTCGCTCGCGAGCTCGCGCGCCGCGCTCAGGTACTCCGCCGCGTACGTGCGCATGCCCGCCGCCCCCTGCACCATCGGCTCGAGCACGATCGCCGCGATTTGATCGGCTTCGCGGCGCACGAGCTCGCTGAGCGCCGAAAATGCGCGCTGATAGCCGTCGCTCGCGGCCGGCACGCGCAGGCAATCAAACGTCACCGACGCGAACGGTTTGCGAAACAGCTCCACGCCGCCGAGCGAGGTCGTGCCGATCGTGTCGCCGTGATACGCGCCGTCGAGCGCGACGAAGCGCGTGCGCGCGGGCCGGCCGTTTTGTGCCCAGTATTGCAGGCTGAGCTTGAGCGCGACCTCGACCGCCGTCGAGCCGTCGTCGCTGAAGAATACGTGCTCGAGCCCCGCCGGCGCCACGGCCACCAGCGCCTCCGCGAGCCGCGCGGCCGGCTCGTGCGTCGCGCCTGCCAATGAAGTGTGACTGAATCGTTCACTTTGCGCGATCAGCGCGCGCACGAGGCGCGGGTGACCGTGGCCGAGCGCGGCGCACCACCACTGCGAGTTACCGTCGAGGTACGCGCGACCGTCCACGTCGAACACGCGCGCACCCTCGGCGCGCGCGACGACGATCGGCTCGACCTCCGCGATGTAGCGGTCCATGGCCGTGTACGGATGCCAGACCAAGCGCTTGTCCAGCGCCACGATTTCGCTGCGCGTGAGCGTCATGCCACGCGTTCCGAGGCGGGGGCCTCTGCCTGCGTCGGATCGCCGAGCGGCAAGAGAATCGTCACGGTGGTGCCTACGCCTTCTTCGCTGTCGATCGCGACTTCCCCGCCGTGTGCCTCGATGATGCGGTGAACGATCGGCAGGCCGAGGCCCGTGCCGCTCGGCCGCGTGGTAAAAAATGGATCCAGCGCGCGTTCTCGCACGCTCGCTTCCATCCCGTGACCGTGGTCGCGAATCTGAATTTCGACGGCGGGATTCGAGCCGAGCGCTCCGCGCTCGACGATGACGTCGACTCGACCGCCGTCGCGCATGGCTTGGCAGGCATTGGAGACGAGGTTGTCGAATACCAAGCGAAATAGGCTCGGGTCCACCCAGACCGTCTGCAGCTCCGGGTCATCCGCGATTTGCACGACCACCTGATGGCCGTCCATGGCTTGCCCGCGCGAACCCTTGGCGAGCTCGAGCAGCGAGACGGGCGAGCGCACCACAGTAACCGGGCGCGCAAAGCGCAAGAGATCGGTCACCAGGCGATTGAGCCGCGCGGCCTCTTCATCCACGATGCCGAGCAAAATCGAGCGGTCCTCCTCGCGGCCACTGGCGCGGCGCAGACCGGCGACCGCGTTGACGATCACGGCCAGCGGATTTCTGACCTCGTGAGCGATCGCCGCTGCGAGCTCGCCGACGGCGGCCAATTGCTTCTTGGTGATCAGCTCGCCCTGCACGACGGCCAATTCTGCGTGTGAGCTGCGGAGCTCCGCCGTCCTCTGTTGCAAGCTCTGGGCGGTTTGCTCAAGCTCCCCGGTTGCCCGTCGATAGCTCAGCAAGAGCGAGCCGGCCACGCCGAAGGCGAACGCCAGAAAGCCGTGTGGCAAGAGGCTCACGCTGTTCGTCCAGCCGAGCGCGAGCGCGACGTCGTTGGCGAGCGCGGGCATCGTGAAGGCGCTGCCGACCAGCGAAGCCAGCGCCTCACGGCGCCCCGAGCGGTAGGCGTACAGGAGCAGAACGAGCGCGCCCACGGCCTCGAGCGAGCCCGCTACGAACGCCATTTGCCCGATGGGGCTCGGCCTACCGAGCCAGTGCTCGACGTGGCCCCCGAAGAGTGGAGTCACCAGCAGCCGCTGGGAACCGTGGATCCAAAATACACCGCTCCAGTCGCACGCC
>DASYCR010000675.1:0-1971 GCA_036500095.1 Polyangiaceae bacterium | reverse complement strand
GCCGTCACGCTCTTTTTCGCGCCGTTGTCCTCCCAAACCGTGCGCATGGACATCGAGTCCTTGCCCACGGGGATCGCGATGCCGAGCGCCGGACAAAGCTCGCTTCCGACGGCGCGCACGGCGTCGTACAGACGCGCGTCCTCACCCGTATGGCCCGCAGGAGCCATCCAGTTGGCGGAGAGCTTCACGTCCGAGAGCTGCTCGATCGGCGCTGCGGCGATGTTCGTGATGGCCTCGGCCACGGCCATGCGCGCGGACGCGGCTGCGTCGAGCAAGGCGAGGGGAGTGCGCTCGCCCATGGCCATGGCTTCGCCCGTGTAGCCCTCGAAGCTCGTCGCGGTGACGGCGACGTCTGCGACCGGCACTTGCCATGGTCCGACCATTTGGTCGCGCACCACGAGCCCGGTGACGGTGCGGTCGCCGATCGTGATGAGGAACGTTTTGTCGGCGACGGTCGGCAATTGCAGGATGCGCCGCGCCGCTTCAGTGAGCTCGATGCCCGACAAATCCTCGGTCTCCGCCGTGAAATTGCCGTGGTTCGCGGTGCGCGTCATCTTCGGGGGTTTGCCGAGCAATACCTGGAGCGGCAACTTGATGGGCTGATTGTCGAAGTGCGCGTCGTCCACGGTGAGCACGCCGTCGTCGGTGGCGTGGCCGAGCACGGCGTACGGGCAACGCTCGCGCGCGCACAGCGCTTCGAAGCGCGGTAAATCCGCCTGCTCGATCGCGAGCACGTAGCGCTCTTGCGACTCGTTACACCACAGCTCGAGCGGAGACATACCCGGCTCGTCGCTCGGAATGCGGCGCAGCTCGAAGCGCGCGCCGCGTCCGCTGTCGTTCACCAGCTCCGGCAGCGCGTTCGACAGCCCCCCAGCGCCCACATCGTGGATCGACACGATTGGGTTTTTGTCGCCCAGCGCCCACGCGCGGTCGATGACCTCCTGGCAGCGGCGCTGCATCTCCGCGTTGTCCCGCTGCACGGAGGCGAAATCCAAATCCTCATGCGAAGCGCCAGAAGCCACGGAAGAAGCCGCGCCACCGCCGAGGCCAATCAACATCGCCGGGCCGCCCAAGACCACGATCGCGGCTCCCGCAGGAATTTTGCCCTTTTCGACGTGATCTTTGCGAATGTGACCGAAGCCGCCCGCGAGCATGATCGGCTTGTGGTAACCGCGCACTTCGCTGCCAGCAGGCCCCGGCGCTTCCAGCTCGAGCGTGCGGAAGTAACCGGCCAAGTTCGGGCGCCCAAACTCGTTGTTGAACGCCGCGCCCCCGATCGGCCCCTCGAGCATGATGTCGAGCGCAGACGCGATGCGCGTGGGCTTGCCGTACTCCGTCTCCCAAGGTTTGGTCGCGCCCGGCAAGCGCAGGTTCGAGACCGAAAATCCAGTGAGCCCGACCTTCGGCTTCGAGCCGCGGCCCGTCGCGCCTTCATCGCGGATCTCTCCGCCCGAGCCCGTGGCTGCTCCCGGATGCGGCGAGATCGCGGTCGGGTGATTGTGCGTCTCTACTTTCAGCAAAATGTGCTGCGCTTCCACGCTCGCGCGGTACGTGCCGGTCTCGGGGTTCGGGAAGAAGCGCCCCGCGGTGTGTCCTTCAATCACCGCCGCGTTGTCGTGGTAAGCCGAGAGCACGCCGCCTGGGCTCGCGGCCGTGCTTTGGCGGATCATTTTGAACAGCGAAAGCGCCTGTTTTTCGCCGTCGATGATGAAATCCGCGTTGAAGATCTTGTGCCGGCAGTGCTCGCTGTTGGCCTGCGCGAACATCATCAGCTCTACGTCGCTCGGGTTGCGCTCGAGCGTGCGATAGCTCTGCTCCAAGTACTCGATCTCGTCGGGCGCGAGCGCGAGCCCGAGCGCGACGTTGGCGCGCGCGAGCGCGGCACGGCCGTCGCCGCCGAGCGCGACCGTCGCGAGCGGCCGCGGCGCCGCCTTCGCGAACAGCCCCGCCGCCTCCTCCGTCGAAGCGAGG
>DASYCR010000674.1:0-2689 GCA_036500095.1 Polyangiaceae bacterium | reverse complement strand
GACGACGGGTTTGCCCGGCACAGCGGCGAGCGCAACCTTGCCGCTCGCCGCCGGAGCCGCGGTGCTGGCTGCGGCCTTGGCCGACGCGGCCACGTTCGCCACGCCTGCCGCGACCGCGCTCGCGCCCGTGGACGCCGGCTTGGGCGCCACAGCTGCCGCAGCCGGCTTGGCTGGGGTTGCGCCGCCCTTGGTCGTCGCCGCAGCGGTCGAGGTCAATTTCGCCTTGGGTGCGTTGGTGCCCGCTGCAGCGCCATCGCACGAGAAGCGCTCACCCTTGTCGTCGAAGCTGCACGTGCCGCACTTCTTGAGCACGCTGTATTTCTTGCTCTTGCAGCTGAGAAGCGACTTCTTGTCGCTGGAGCAAGCCAGGTTGCCGTCCGTATCGCAGGGGTCGTTCTCGTCCGCGAGCGTGTCGTCGCAGCTAAAGTCGGTCTTCTTTTCTTCCGGCAGCTCGAAGATCCGGCAGCCTTTGCTGCCCTTGCAGCTGTCGAGCGCCACGAACTTGTTGTCGACGCACTGGAGCAGCGCTTTCTTGTCGGACGTGCAGGCGTAGTTGTTGTTCTGGTGACACGGGTCGGCGAGATCGGCGACGTGGTCGTCGCACGAGATCTCGTTGTCCTCCGACGCGCACCCGTGCGCGCCTTTGCAGGTCGCGGCGAGTTCGAATTTGCCGCTCTTGCACTGGAGTGCGGCCTTCTTGTCCACCTGACAGGCTACGTCGTTCTCGGTGTTGCAACCATCGCCCAGCGTGGCGAGCGAGTTGTCACAGTCGAGCTGCGTCGCGGAGGTGGTGCAGCCCTTGGCCCCGCGACATGACAACGACTTGTACGTCCCGTTGTTGCAAATCAGCGCTTGCTGCGGGTCGAAGCAAACGGGCGACGCGTTACCGAGGCATTTGCCGCCGGGCTTGGGTTTGCAACCGAAGGCCAACGCCAGCACGAACAGCCCGGACACGAATTGAAGAGAGCGAGTAGACATCGGAATACCCTCCGGCAAATAAATCGGGCCATCCTCCGGCCCACGACGCCGCCACCATAGGCGATTGCCTGCCTGAGCGCGAGCCGCGCGCCTTTGCCGGCGAACGAGCTCCCGGGCCGACCCTGGCTTGTGCTGCGAAAGCCCCCAAACATCTCGATCATTTCGGTCTGTCAGCCGTCGCGCGCGGTGCTAAGTGTGGCTCGCCATGCGCACGACTTCATTGTTGATCTGTTCGTGTCTAACATTCGCCGCAGGCCACGCCGCAGCTGCGCCGAAAGCAAAGCTCGCAGCGGCGGCAACCGCGAGCACGGCAGCCAAAGGGCCCGCCGTCGATCCGGCCGTCGCGTCGCTCGAGCGTCTCGCTCAGTCGATTCAACGCGTCACGCTCGACAACGGCCTGCGCGTCGTGCTCGACGTCGAACACGCGGCACCGACCGTCGCCGTAAGCGTCACTTACGGTGTGGGCTCGAGCAGCGAGGTCGAGGGGCGCACGGGGTTCGCGCACTTGTTCGAGCACATGATGTTTCAAGGCAGCAAGCACGCGGCCAAGGGTGAGCACTTCAAGCTCATTTCCGACCGCGGCGGCAGCCTGAACGGCACCACCTCCAGTGATCGCACGAACTATTTCGAAGTGCTGCCATCCTCCGAGCTGGAACTCGCCCTGTGGCTCGAGGCCGACCGCATGCGCTGGCTCTCCGTGACGCCCGAGAACTTCGACAACCAACGGGAGGTGGTGAAAGAGGAGCTGCGCATGCGCATCGACAACCAGGCGTACATGCCTGGGCGCCTCCGCCTCGGCGAGCTCGTGTTCCAGGGCTTCGCCCCGTACGCGCACCCGACCATCGGTTCGATCAAGGATCTCGACGCCGCGACGTTCGACTGGGTCAAGGCCTTCCACGACCAGAACTACGCCGCCGACAACGCCGTGCTCACGATCGCGGGCGACTTCGATCCCGATCAAGCCATGGCCTGGGTGCGCAAGTATTTCGGCCCGGCCGAGGCGCGCCACACGCCGCCGCTGGTGATGCCGCCGATGCCCGACAAACCGCCCACGGCCAAGGTCAGCGTGGAGGACGTCAACGCGCGCACCCCCGCGTTCATCTACGGCTACATGATCCCCCCGTCGCGCACGGCGGATCACTACGCGCTCGAGCTCGCGAGTATCTTGCTCACCGACGGCGAAAGCTCTCGGCTTTACAAGGCGCTGGTTCACGATCAAGCCGTCGCCGAGCAAGTCTCCGCCGACACCGAAGATCACCGCGGCCCCGATCAATTCACGGTGATGGCCGTGCTCACCGACAAGGGCACGCTGCCCAAAGTGGAAGCCTCCGTCGATCAGGCGCTCGCGACCTTGCGCAGCACGCCGCCCACGAGCGCCGAGCTCGACAAAGCCAAGCGTCGCTTGCGCTCCGCGTTCGTGTTCGGGCTGCAGACCAACATGGGGCGCGCCAACAAGCTCGGCGAATACGAGACCCTGTTCGGCGACGCGCGTCTCCTCGCGCGCGAGTTGCCGCGCTACCTCGCGATCACGCCCGAAGCCGTGCGCGACGCCGCTGCCAAATATCTCACGCCCGATCGACGCTCAGTCGTAGAAGTCGTACCGAGCGCGAAGGGAGGCAAGCCGTGATGCGCTCTCATTCCGTGCAGTCGTCCCTCCGGTCACTCCTCCGTTCATTCCTCGGTTCGGGAGCGCTGCTGGTCGTGCTGGGCG
>DASYCR010000673.1:0-7797 GCA_036500095.1 Polyangiaceae bacterium | reverse complement strand
GTAGTCATGAAATGAAGCCTCGGAGAGGATTGGTTATAGGACGGGGAATCTCGACCGCAACGGACTGTTGCCTTTATTAACGTGGCCTTTGCGCTTCTTTACGGTCAGGAATGGATGAGGTTTGGAGTTCTCTTTCCACTGTAATCTGGATGGTCTCAGAGAATCTTCGTGGCTGTGGCGTGCCTTGACAGGGTCTTACCTGGTCCTACCTATGCCCTGAGCTGCTCTCGATTCTGCCAATTTACACGTCCCCTTTGCAGCCGCGGGTGAGACCTGGCCCGCGTTTTCGTTTCAGGAAGGAAATTACAAGGTGCGCAAGGCTTTGAAATGCGGACTCGTGGGTTACGGTTTCATAGCCAGCAAGGGGCACGGCCCGGTTTACGCGACTCGCGCTGCCGAACGAGGCGACTTCGAAGTGGTCGCCATCGCCGACATCTGTGAAGCCCGCCGCGCGGCCGCGGCCACGGCGTTCCCCGCCGCGCGCATCTACCCTTCGCACCAAGAGCTCCTCAGCCGCGAGGCCGGGCGGCTCGACGTTCTGGACATCACCACGCCCCCCTACGCTCACGCCGAGATCGCCAACGCGGCGTTCGACCGGGGGCTACACGTCCTTTGTGAAAAGCCGATCGCGACCACGCCGGAGGACGCGATCAGCATGGCCGATCACGCGCTGCGTGCGCGGCGCGTGTTCTTTCCGGGTCACAACTACAAGCATGCGCCGGTCATCAAGACGGTGCGCTCGCTGCTCGAGAGCGGCAGCGTGGGCCACGTCAAGCTCGTCTCCTTGCAGACCTTTCGCACCACGCACGCGCGCGGCGTGAGTGAATGGCGACCGGATTGGCGTCGCGAAAAGCGCTACTCGGGCGGCGGCATCGCGATGGATCACGGTAGCCACACGCTGTACCTCGCGTTCGAGTGGCTCGGCTCTCACCCGCTGACCGTGAGCGCCAAGGCCATGACGTTCGGCGCGTTCGACACCGAGGACAACCTGAGCTGCACGCTCACTTTTCCAAACGGCATCGCCACCGCGCAGCTCAGCTGGACCGCCGGTGCCCGCCGCGTGATGTACTCGATCCACGGCGACCTCGGCGCGATCACGGTCGAAGACGACCGCGTCGAACTCGTGATTCCAGACGACGTGCGCAGCAAGCGGCCCGATCTCGCTCTGCGGGCGGGTGTGCAATCGGTGCCCTCGCATTGGATGGACGCCAGCCACAAAGAGTGGTTCGGCAGTTTGCTCGACAAATTCAAGCAAGCGATCGAGATGGACGACTTCGTCGGGCCCGACGCGCGCGACGCGATCATGTGCATCAAGACCATCGCGGCCGCCTATCAATCGTCCCAGCAGTCCTCGCGGGAGCAGCCGATCGAACGCGCACAGAGCCGAGAGCTGCACTCCTCGTTCGGCCCGTTTGCTGCCGAGTAAGCGTCATGAACGCCACCGAGATCGAGGCCAAGGTATCGCTGCTGGTGCTGCTGGCCATGCCGTTCTTGGTGCTGTCGGCGTACGGCGTGCGGGTGCTCGCCTATGGGCGGCCGCTCAACGACCGCGTCGCGCATCAGACGAGTTCGGCCCTGTTTGGCCGTTTCTTGATCGAAGCGTTCCACTGGGTGCTGACGGGCCTCGGCCGCAGCGTGGCGCGCATCGGCATCTCACCCGACGCGCTCACGCTGATCTCGCTCTTCATCTCGCTCGCGTCGCTGCCGGCCGCCGCCCTCGGTCACCTGAGCTGGGCCGGGGTGCTGCTGCTCGCCGGCGCGATGTTCGACGTGCTCGACGGCGTGGTCGCGCGCGAGCAAGGTCTGGCCTCGGACTCCGGTGAGGTGCTCGACGCCATCGTCGATCGTTACGCGGACGGCGCGCCGCTGATCGGCTTGCTCGTATTTTACCGGGAGTCCGTGACGGCGCTGCTCCTCGTGGGCTCGGCGCTGGTGGGCTCGATGCTGGTGAGCTACGTGCGCTCGAAGGCCGAATCTCTCGGGCTCAAGCTGCGCGGCGGTCTGATGCGCCGCCACGAGCGGATCGCGTATCTGTCCGGCGGTCTCTTGATCGGCCCGCTCGTGGCGCTGCATCGCGTGCCGTTCGCCGCGCCGCTCACGCTGCTCTCGGTGGCGGTCGTGGGCTTCATGTCGCATCTGGCCGCGGTCCTCTTGACGCGCAGCGCGCGTGCGGAGCTGGTCGCGCAGGGGCGCGGTCCCGGGTCTTCGACGTGAACGCGCCGACGCCGCGCCGCCTGCGCGTCATCAGCGACGTGCCCGGTCCCAAATCCCGCGCGCTACGCCAAGAAGAAGCGACCACACTGGCGCCGGGCACCCAAGCCATCTGGGAGTACGCCGGCATCGCGATCGACTCGGGCCTGGGCAGCGAGCTCACGGACGTGGACGGCAATCGCTATCTGGATCTGGTGGCGGGCATCTCGGTAGCCGCGCTCGGCTACGCGCATCCGCGCTATGTCGCCGAGCTGTCGCAGCAGCTCGCCCGCGTGCACGTGGGCTCCTTCACGACCAGCGTGCGACGCCAGGCCTTCGCGAGCCTGCGCCGACTCCTGCCGGCAACGCTCGACAAAGTGCAGCTCTTTTCCGGCGGCTCGGAGGCGGTGGAAAGCGCTCTCCGCCTCGCGCGAGCGCACACGGGAAAATTCGAGGTGCTCTCGTTTTGGGGCGGCTTTCACGGCAAGACCAGCGGCGCCCTCGCGCAGATGGGCAGCGACTTCAAGCACGGCCTTGGCCCGCTTTCGCCGGGCGCCGCGCTCACGCCGTACGCCGACTGCGCACGCTGTCCCTTCAAATTGAAGCACCCGTCTTGCGGGCTCTTGTGCGTCGACTTTGCGCGCGAAAAACTCAAGCGCGAGACCACGCTGCGCCTGGCCGCGGTGCTCGTCGAGCCGATGCAGGGCACCGCAGGCAACGTGATCCCCCCGCCGGATTGGTTGCCGGCGATCGCCGAGGTTGCGCGCGAGCACGGTGCGCTCTTGATCGCGGACGAAATGATCACCGGCTTCGGCCGCACGGGGCGGCCCTTCGGCAGCGACTACTCGGCCGTCACGCCGGACATCATGACGCTCGGTAAGGGCATGGGTGGCGGCTATCCGGTCACGGCGGTCGCCACGCGCGGCGAGATCGCCAACGCAGAGCCGTGGTCGAAGCCGAGCTTCTCTTCGTCGAGCTATGGGGGCAATCCGCTGGCGGCGGCGGCGATCGTCGCGAGCCTCGGCATTCTGGCGGACGAGGATCTGATCGAGCGCTCGCGCCGGGTCGGCGCGCGCCTGAAAGCCGGCCTGTTGCAGCTCGCGGAACGCCACCCGGTCGTGCAGAACGTGCGCGGGGAAGGCCTGTTCCTGGGCTTCGATTTGATGGACCTGGCGACCAAAGAGCCGTGGCAAGGAGCCGACTGTCGCAAACTGTTCGACGCCGCGCTGCGCCGCGGGCTGATCACGATGGCCTACGCGCCGCGCGTGCGCATCAATCCGCCGCTCGTGCTGAGCGAGCTCGAGGCCGACGAAGCGATCGGCCTGCTCGACGAGGCCCTGACGGAAACCGCGCAAGCGCGCGCCTCGTGAGGTCGAGCGCATGGGCGCCTGGTCCAACATCGTCAATCCGCGAACGGTCAGCAAGGCGGCGGTTTCGTCCGTGCTCGCGACGCTCGTCGACGGCGTGGCCTACCAGGGGCTGTTGTTCGCCCTGCCCGAGCACTATGCGATCGTAGCCATGTTCGGAGCGGTCATCGGCGGGATCACGAATTTCTCGATCAATCGTCGCTGGACCTTCCAAGGGCACGCGGGCGACGCCAGGCTCCAGGCCGCCCGCTACGCGCTGGTCTCCGGTCTGACGTTCCTCGCGCTGCGCGGCGCGCTCTGGCTCTTGATCGACGTCGCGGGTATCTCGGCGCGCCTCGCTTGGCCTCCCGCCAAGGTCCTCGCGTTCTTGCTCATTTCCTACCCCGCACAGCGTGTGTGGGTGTTTGCCACGCGTCCTCAATCGCCATGAATTCGCTCGTAACGCACGTGCGCGGTTTGTGGCCGCGCTTCGGACTTTTGGTGTTGGTCCCGTTCTGGGCCATCGTCGTCGTGCGCGCCGCACAGCGCGCGCTGCGCTGGGACGAAGTACTCGTCGCGCTGGTTGCGACGGGGCTCGCCTACGGCACGGCGCGTACCAAGCGGCTGTTTTTGGGTATCTTGCCGATCGGCCTGGTCGCCGTGCTGTACGACGCGATGCACGGGCTGAAGGACCTCGGTCTGTCGCCCGAGCGCGTGCATGTTTGCGATCTGCGCGCGCTTGAAATGCGCTGGTTCGGCGTCGACGTCGGAGGCGTGCGTGGCACCGTGCACGACTATCTGCAAGCCCATGCGGTGCCAGCGCTCGACGCGCTGTGTGCCATCCCATACGGCATTTTCATCTATGTCGTGATCGGCTACGCGCTCTACTTGTATCGGCGTGACTACCCGCGACTCCTGCGCTTCACCTGGTGCTTCCTGGCCTTGAATCTGACGGGCTTCGTCATCTACCACCTCTACCCCGCGGCGCCGCCCTGGTACTTTCACAGCCACGGCTGCCACGTCGATCTGAGCACCACCGCGCACGAGGGACCAAACCTCGCGCGCGTCGACGCCTGGCTCGGCTTTCCGTATTTCGCAAACTTCTACCGGCGCTCGAGCGACGTATTTGGGGCCGTCCCGTCACTTCACGTCGCCTATCCGCTGTTGATGGTCATCGAGGGCTTCTCATTGCACCGCGTGCTAGGCCGCGTCTCACTCATCGGCTTCTACCTCTTGATGTGCTTTTCGGCAGTGTATCTCGATCACCACTGGATCTGCGACGTCGTAGCCGGCAGCGTCCTCACGCTGCTCACGGTCGCCCTCGTTCGGCGTGCTTTTCGCTCCAAGCTGGGTGAGCTCGCTCCGCTCCGACTCAGCTACGGCTCGGCGCCCAGCGCGCGGCGGGAGACCGGTGACAGCCACTGATCCGGATGCTCATCCGGAAATTCCCCTTGGGCATCGCTGACGGCGCGCCGAAGGCGCCTGCGAAGCAGCGAATCGTTCCACGATTCGGCCCGTTGCTCTAGAGTCGAACTCGATGCTCTCCGCTTCGAGTTCGTCCGCGAGCCCACGTCTGCGCGCCTTCGTGCGCTGGGCTATCCGGCGCGGACGGTTGCTGTGGACGCTCGCGGTGCTGCTGGCCATCCCGGCGCTCGTGCGCACGGTCGGGCTGTACGCGCGGCTCAAGAGCGACATCGAGGAGCTGTTGCCGCGACAAGCCCCAAGCGTACTCGCGCTCGACGAGCTACGCGCGCGCATGCCGGGCATCGCCTACTTGGGCGTGCTGGTCGACGTCGGCTCGGAGCAAAACCTGCCGGCCGGCGAGAAAATGCTCGATGATCTGGCCGCGCGCGTCCGCAAGTATCCCGCGAGCCTCGTGACGCACGTGCGCACCGGCGTGCTCACGGAACGCGAGTTTCTGCGCCAGAACGCGCCGCTCTACGTCGAGCTCGCCGATCTCAAGACCGTGCGCGAGCGCGTGGAAGCCAAGCGCGACGCCGAGGTCTCGAAGAGTCTCGATCTGAACCTGGAAGACGAGGCAGACGAGCCGCTGGATTTCAGCGACCTCCAGAAGAAATACCAAAACGACCAGATCGACCGCTTCAAAGACGGCCGGTTCTCGAACGCCAAGCTCAAGCTGACACTGATGCTGATCGAGGTCGCCTCGGTCAGCACCGGCTCGGAGCTCGGCAACGCGCTGATGCACCGAATCAAGAGCGATCTAGCGGAGCTCGGCGGGCCCGATCACTACGCGCCCGGTATGCGCATCGGTTACACGGGTGACGTCGCGATCGGCGTCGAGGAGCTCGCGGCGCTCGTCAGCGATCTCAGCGTGTCGTCCGCGCTGGTCGCGCTCCTGACATTGACGGTGGTGCTCGCATTTTACCACTGGGGAAAGAGCGTGCTCGCGTTGCTCTTACCGCTCTTGCTCGCCGCGCTGTACGCTTTCGGGCTCTCTACGCTGCCGCCGTTCGACGTCCACGCTTTGAACTCGAACACGGCATTTCTCGGCTCCGTGATCGTCGGCAACGGCGTGAACTGCGGCATCATCTTTCTCGCGCGCTACGTGGAGGAACGCCGCCGCGCGCAGCCCATCGAGGAGGCGCTGGTCACAGCCTGGTGGGGCGCGCGCCCCGGTACGATCGTCGCGGCGCTCGCTGCGTCCGCCGCCTACGGTTCGCTCATTCTCACCCAATTCCGCGGCTTCCATCAGTTCGGCATCATCGGCGCGCTCGGCATGCTGAGCTGCTGGGGCCTGGCGTTCCTGCTCAGCCCGTCGCTGATCGCCTGGCTCGACCGCGACGACAGCAGCCAGCGCTCACGTCGTGATTTTTCGATCATGGCGCCCGTCGCGCACTTCGTCGCTCGCCACCCGAAAATCGTGCTCTCGACGGCCGCGCTCGCCACGCTGCTGTCGCTCGCCAAGGTTCGCCACCTCGACTCGTCCTTCATCGAGTACGACTTCTCCAAGTTGCGGCGCGCGGATTCGCGCATCTCGGGCGAAGCATACTGGGGTCACCGCATGGACGAGCTGCTCGGCCGCTATCTCACGCCGCTCGTCATGCTCACGGATGACCCCCGCGTCACGAAACGCGTGGCGGACGATCTGAAGACATCGCAAAAGAGCGGGGTACTCGCGCCCTATATCGCCGAGGTCGACGATCGCGACGACGTGATCCCCACGCAGCAGCCGGAAAAGCTCGTGGAAATCGCCGCCATTCGCCGCGATCTCACGCCGCGCATCCGCGCCGAGCTCAGCCCGGACCAACGCGACGCCATCGAGCGCTACCTACCCGACGACAGCTTGCATCCGATCAAACCCGAGGATCTGCCGCACACGCTCGCGATGGGTTTACGCGAACGCGACGGCCGCATGGACCGCGCAGTGCTCGTCTACCCAAAGCCGAGTGAAGCCACCTGGCACGGTGACGCCCTCGGCCTGATCACGGGTGAGCTGCGCCGGATCGGCGGTCAGGACGCGCGACCCGCGGGTTCGATCCCGATATCCGCCGACATCATCAGCTCGATCGCTCGGGACGGCCCGCTCGCCACCGTCGTGGCGCTCGGCAGCGTGCTTCTACTAGTGACCGGTATCTTCCGCTTCAGCCGACCCACGTTGATGATCGCGGGTTCGCTCTTGACCGGCGTACTCTGGCTCACCGCCGCGATCATGGTGCTCGGCGTCAAGGTGAATTTCTGCAACTTCATCGCGTTTCCGATCACGTTCGGGATCGGCGTCGACTATTCCGTCAACGTGATGGCGCGCTATCGCGAATCCGGAAACAAGGACGTCTTTGGCGCGGTGCGCTCCACGGGCGGCGCCGTCGCGCTCTGCTCGATGACCACCATCATCGGCTACGGCTCACTCCTACTCGCCAACAACCGCGCGCTGTTCCTGTTCGGCGTCGTCGCCGTGCTCGGTGAAGTGATGTGCTTGGTGGCGGCCGTCGTGGTGATGCCGGCCGTGCTCGCGTGGCTGGATCGCGCTGCGTAAACCCCAAAAAAGCACTGATTTCTGAGGCCGCTGGGCGCCTATCTCGCTAGCCCTTGCTCACGTCCCCGCTGAACCGCTCCAAGAAATCGTCGTACGTGCCGTTCCAGTCGACGAGCCCTTTGTCCGTGAAGGCGAAGATGCGCGTCGCGAACGACGCGACTAGGTCGCGATCGTGCGTGACGACGAAGGCGGTGCCTTCGTATTTCGTGAGCGCGTCGCCGAGCGCGATGATCGATTCGAGATCGAGGTGATTGGTCGGCTCGTCGA
>DASYCR010000672.1:0-9653 GCA_036500095.1 Polyangiaceae bacterium | reverse complement strand
GTGTTCGCGCCGGCTCCGGTCGTGCCCTTGCCGAGCGTCCTCACCTGGCTGATGATCAGCGCGTCCATCGGATCCCGCGGCAGCGTGCCCGCTTGCGACACAGTGATGCGATACGCGGACTGCGCGCTAGACGTGGTGACCGCGTCGGGCGCCGGCGACCACGGCGCCGTCAGAATCGTCCCCGCGCCCTGATACCAATAAGGAGTGGTGGCCGCGCCGTCGAGCGTGCCGTTCAGGTTCGAGTCCTTCATGTTACCCGAGTAATAAATGCTCTGGTTCTTATCCACCTGATACCAAGTGTTGTCCGTACCGGTGGAGGCGGGGCCGAAGATGAAATAGTTATTCACGATATCGTGTGTGAAGTTCGTGCTCGTGTGCGTCGTGTAGCCCGCGGAACAATTGTAGAGCACGTTGTTCACGAATACGTTGTTCACCTTGGCGAGCGGGTTCCGGTTGTGTGAGTTCGCAAAGATATTGCGGTACCAGGACCAATTGCTCGAGACAGACTCCGTGTGTGCGCCGAATTGCTGACCGGTCGGGTCGGCGACCAGAGTGTCTTGAAAGGTAATGTTGGTGACGGGGAAATTCTGCCAATCGTCGCTGACCCCGTCGATGTTGTTCCAGGGCGCGAACTCCAAAGAGGAATGGTCGACGATCACGTTCTGGGCGCGGTACAGGCTGAGCGCGTCGTCTTCCGTGCTCGCGGTGTCGCTGCCCGGGCGAATGCGCACGTGGCGCATGATGATGTTCGACTGGCTCGCGAACGACAGCTCACCGCTGCTGATGCCGATGCCGCCGCCCGGCGCCGTTTGCCCGGCGATCGTGAGGTTGCTCTTGGCGGAGATCGCCGTCTTGAGCACGATGTAGCCGCCAACGTCGAACACGACGATGCGATTCGACGCGCTCACCGCGTCGCGAAATGAGCCCGCGCCCGAGTCGTTCAAATTCGTGACGTGATAAACGGTCCCTGTGCGCCCGCCCGTCGCGTGTTGACCGAACCCCTGCGCTTCCGGAAACGCGAGATTCGTCACGGTCACCGGCCCGGTGCTGGTGGAACACGTGCCGGCGCCCGCGGTGCCCGAGCCTGCAGTCCCCGAACCCGCGGTGCCTGAGCCCGCGGTGCCCGAACCGCTTGCGCCGCCCGATGCGCCCGCGCTGCCGCCCGATGCACCGACGCTGCCGCCCGAGGCGCCCGCGCTGCCGCCCGCTGTGCCCGTATCGCCGCTCACCCCCGCGTTGCCAGCCGCTCCGACACTGCCACTCACGCCGCCGCTGCCACTCGCAGTTCCCGCGGTTCCCGTTGCTCCACTCGCCGAGCCAGCGGCTCCGCTCAGATTGCTGCCCGCAGCTCCCGACGTCGCGCCGCCGACGTTGCCCGGCGCGCTGCCCGCCGAGCCCGGCGAACCCGAGCTGCCGTCGTCCGGGTGGCTACTCCCACTCGTCGCGCCGCAAGCTTGCAACGCGAGCGTTAGGGCGGCTGAAAGGCTCAAAAGACCGAGGTTTCGTCGAAGCATGAGGCTTAGGTTGCTCCATCCAAAGGAAAACGGGCAGAAATCGTCGAGGAATCGCCGGACTTTTTCGGCACGGTTTGGCCGAAGGCTGCACCGGTGCGGCCTGGCCGGCTTGCATCGATCAGGGGCGCAAGGCGGTGCGTTGTTGACAAAAAGATCCTGGGAGCCGATTTCGAGATTCGAGTTCGGGAACGGCGCTCCGCGCCGTCGAAGGAACGTCGCTCGTCCGCCGAGTTCGATGCTTCGCCGTGCGAGTAACTCGAGCCGGGCAGACGAAGGTTCTAGCTGCTACGCTTTCGGCGATGAGGCTTGCACTGGGGGCGGTCTGGTTGTTGGTGCTCGTGAGCTCGTGTGGGGGTCGCGCACGCTTCGACGGATCTGCGCCCACATCGGGTGGCACGAGCTCCGTTTCGCCGGGAACGGGTGGCGCGGGTGCGACCGTCGCTGTGCCCGGTATGGCGGGTACGGGGGCTGCGAGCTCCGCGTTCGGCGGTGCGAACGGCTTCTCGGACGGTGGCAGTGTGGCTACCGGTCTAGCGGGCACGGCGGGCACGGCGGGCACGATTGCCGCATCAGGCGCAGCCGGCGCGGCAATAGGCACGGGCGGCGCGCACGCGTGTCCGGCGGATGGCTCGGACGCACATAGCTATCTTGGGATTGTGGGCAGACAGTGCTCTGCGCCGGGCGCAATGTGCGATGCCGGATGCTGGCTCACGTGTCAGTGCGGCAACGACTCGCTCTGGGCGTGCAGCAGCACAGCCTGCGACACTGCGCCGACACTCATCTGTCCGGACAACTTGCCGGAGAGTCAGCTGAGAATAATCGACGGATTACCCTGCGGCGATCCCGGAGCGCGCTGCGGTTTTTGCCAATGCATCGGTGGGCCGTGGTCCTGTCAGTGAACGCTCTCGGTGGGGTCAGAGCGCGCCGTCGAGAACGTCGGCGACGATAGAAGCGCGCGCGATCTGCGTCGAGCCGAAGAGCACGATAGGGCACACTGGATATGGATGATAAGCTATCCGTGCCATGAACCTGCCGTCACGCTTTCCCGGTCTCCTTTTGGTTGCGCTCGCTTTCGCCGGGTCCACGGCGTACGCGGAGGCGGCGAAGGAGCGATACTACTTCGAGCTCAAGGCGATCACGGCCAAGCCCGAGCTGAAGCCCGAAGCGGTGAAGATGGCGACACCGCGTGTGCTCGCCGAGGCGAAGAAGGCGTTCGAACATCAGCCGCAGATCGCGGCGAAGCTCGAGGGCGCGCCCGATCCAAAGGCCGATCCGGACGGCTACCGCGGGTACCTCGCCAAGTCGCACATTGCCGGAGCGTTCAACGTAAACATCGAGATCACGGACGCGGCCGAGGTGCTCACTCCCAAGGCGGACAAGCCTGGCGCGCAAGAGTTGGAGATCCGCCTCGCGCTCCGCATGTTGGGCTCGCACATCCCCGACGACACCCTAGGCTTTACCGGTCACGGCAAAGCGAGCAGCAAACAAGAAGTCGGCGCGAAGCCCAGCGCTCGCGAGCTGCAAGAGACCTGGGACCAAGTGACGGAGGTCGCCGTTTCCGCTGCGGTGAAGACAGCGCTCGAAGAGCTCGCGTTGTCCGCCAAGACCAAGGCAAAGCCGAAAGCCAAGCCAAAGCCCACGCCTAGCGCGCCGGCGCCACACTAGCCGTGCTTTTGGCGCGTGCTGATGCTTGGAGCCGATTTCGAGACTTGAACTCGAGAGCTGCGGTTTACGAACAGGGAGAAGACGCAGGGCGTGGTGTTCTGCAGGACAGCGGAGTGATTGAATTTTTGAGGGGCGTGGAGCGATGGCGAAGTGAGTCGCGGTGCGCCGTTTCCGCGCCGTTACCACTCTGCGGGTCGTGGTAGCCTCGGGCTGGTGGCAGCGCGCGCCAGCGTCTACGTCGAAACCAGCGTCGTTTCCTACCTGGTGGCTCGCCCGACTCGGGACATCGTGCTTGCGGCACACCAACGGCTGACGCGGACCTGGTGGAGCAGCCGGTCGGCATTCGATCTGTTCGTTTCCGATTTCGTTCTCGACGAAGCTCGCGCGGGCGATGCGTCGGCCGCGAGCAAGCGGCTTCGGGCGCTTCGTGGTATTTCAACGCTGCAGGTTACGCCCGACGTCGCGAGGCTTGCCGTGGCGCTGCTGACCGGCGGCGGCTTGCCCGCCAAAGCCACGCTCGATGCTTTTCACGTCGCGATAGCGACCGCTAACGGAGTCGACTACCTTTTGACGTGGAACTGCAAGCACATCGCCAACGCGACCTTGCGTGGTAAGATAGAGGGCATCTGCCGCGCCGAAGGCTTTTCCGCCCCGGCGATCTGTACCCCTGAAGAGCTGCCCCCGGGAAATCCAAAATGAAGCGCGCCGACCCGATCATCGAAGAGCTTCACAAGGTCCGAGACACCATCGCCAAGCGCTACGGCTTCGACGTTCAGCGCATCGCGGCCGCGTTCAAAGCGAAAGAAGGCGAGTCCGGTCACCCAGTGGTGTCTCGCCCACCTCGTCGCGTGCCCAAGAAGCGCGCATCGTGAGCACGAGACCTGAGAACGACGCGGAGGTGCTGCCAGAGTATGATTTGACCGGCGGCGTCCGCGGAAAATACTCGGAGCGCTATCATCGGGCTCCGCTCAAGCCGCTCGACGCAGTCGTGTTGGAGCGCGACTTGCCGGAGCATGGCTTGCGACGTGGCGATCTCGGCGCTGTGGTCGACGTTCATGGATCCAACGTCGTCGAAGTCGAGTTCGTGCAAACGAGCGGCAGGACGCAAGCCCTCGTGACCGTCGACGCGAGCGATGTTCGCGCCGCGGAAGCGCACGACATGGTTGCTGCGCGCAAGCTGTAGGTGCACCCAGTGCGCCTCGGTTGCGGGTTGAAGATTTGGGGAGCCAAATGACGAAGACCGAGAAACACGAGAAAGATGCGGCGCCCCAGATTCGCGACGCAAACGGCCGAGTTTTGCGTTGTCTCGCGAGCCTGATGTTTGGAGCCGACTCCGAGACTTGAACTCGGGACCTGCGGTTTACGAAACCGCTGCCCGCGACCACGCGCGCCTCACCGCCGCGTCGCGAACGCGATCGACGGTTGTGCGCCGCCGATTGAAAATGGCGAGGAGGGGTGGCGCGTGAGTTGGCCGTTCGAGCGCGCGAACGAGTAGACGGCCAGGCCGTTGGGGCCGTCGATGCCCACGTATAAGAAGCGCCCGCTCGGATCGACCGCGAGCGAGTAGGGGTCGGGTTCGGTGACGGGAGAGCCCGGCACTTCATCGAGCGCGCCGTTTGCGTGGTTGATCTTGAAGCCGGAGATGTGGTTGTCGCCGAGAAAGTGCGTCACGTACAGGTAGTCGCCGAGCGGGTCGACGGCGAGGTTCGACGCATAGTTGTCGGCTTGGACGTCGAGCGTGAACGGCGAGCCCGTGACGAGCGTGAGTTTGCCGCTCGAGGTCTCGAGCGCGAACGCGTTCAGCGCGCCGCCCACCGAGTAGAGGAAGGCGCCGCCGGGCTCGAATGCCAGCGCGCCGCCGAAGACGTTGTGATCCCCAGGCACGCCAGAGGCGCCGAACGGCGAGCCTCCGAGCTCGTTCAATGTGCCCGTCGTTTGATCGATGGCGAAGCCGCGGATGCCGAACTCGGACGCTTGCGACACGTACAGAAAGTGCCCGCTCGGATCGACGGTGACGTAGGCGGCTCCGCCGTGATCCGGATCGCTGCCGACCGGCGTCGCGTTCCCGGTGCTCGTGAGCGCGCCGCTGGTCGCGTCGAGTTTGAAGCCGTAAATGGCCTTGGCTGGGATGCTGCCGGCGTAGGCGAAGCGCCCTTTGGGATCGAGCGCGAGCGTGTTCAGGCTGTCAGCGGTCTGGATCGTGGACGTCGCTTGCGCGGGCAGTGAGCCGTCCGCGCCGAGCGCATACACGTCGAGCTGATGGTTCTGATCGGCGACGTAGAGAAAGCGCTGCGCGGGGTCCACCGCGAGGGCAGATAGCGTCGCGCTCTTGTCGAGCGGAGCGCCGAGTAACCCGGGCGTGCCGTCGTTCGGCGCCACGGTGCACGCCGATAACCCGGAGAGCAGCGTCGCGACGTACGCGACCTCCGGATTGTCGCCCGCGCTGCCGGCTTCCCCTGCGCTGCCCGCTTCTCCGCCGCCGCTCGCGCCCGCGCTGCCACCGGTGCCTGCGGATCCGCCGCTCGTGCCTGAGCTGCCGCTTGTGCCTGCAGCGCCGCTCGCGCCTGCAGTGCCGCTCGCACCCGCAGTGCCGCTCGCACCCGCGCTGCCACTCGCATCCGCTGTTCCGCCTTGTCCGGATTGGCCGCCACCGGATGCACCGCTCGCCGCTTGCCCGCCGCTCCCCGCTCGACCACTGCCTCCGGCCGCTCCCGCGCTGGCGCCACCGTTCGCTTGCCCCGCACTGGCGGCGCTACCCGCCGCGCCCGCCGACGTAGCGCCGGCCGCCGCCGGGATCGGGTCTGCGTCGCTCGAGCCACACGCGGTGGCGACAGCAAGGACGGCAAAAATGCTGCTGAAAAAGAGGAAGTTCGTTCCAGTCGCGTGGTGCATGCGCTGAATACGGAGTTTGCGCTCTGGGGTTTCAGAGCGATACTCCCGCGGGTCGGCGTGTGCTCAATCGAGTGGATTCCTCTGACAGCTTTGCCGCGGATGTGGCACAGCGGGTGGCACAGAATCCGCTAGCGGTAAGCGGATTGCTCCGTTCCGAGGGTGGCACGTCACTTGCTGTTTCCGTGGTGTCCTGGTGTCCCTGTCTGCTCTCTCTAGCCATGACCACTCTAACCATGAGATCCATTCGATTCGTGATCGTGTGCGCCCTGGCGGCCCCGTTCGCGGGGGCCTACGGTTGCGGCGGCTCCGAAAGTTCGAGTGGTGCGAGCGCGGGCGCGGCGGCGGGCAACGGTGGCTCGAGCGCGGGTGCTGCGGGCTCGAGCGCTGGTGCTGCGGGCTCGAGCGCGGGTGCTGCGGGCTCGAGCGCTGGTGCAGGTGGTGCTCAATCTTGCGGAACGACGACGTGCGGACCCACGCAGTACTGCGTGATTCCCTGTTGCGGAGGTGCCCCACAGGCGTGCGTTCAAGCGCTTGATGGTGGCGCGTGCCCATCGGGGACAGTCCCTGGGTGTTTCAGCGCTCCGAGCTACACATGCGTCAATGCAGCAAATTGCTGTCAGCCCGCGCCGTGCACACCGCCTCCGCCCTACTGCAACGATACGGCTCCGCCAGGGTGCTCAAACGGGCAGGGTCGCACCTGTAGGCTCGCGTGCGGTTAGCCTTGGGCGGGTCGCTAAGCTGAGCGGTCGCCGACACTTGACGCTCGCGGGCCCGGTCCCAGGTTGCCTACAGCCATGGGACTCAACCTCGCCCCGCTGCTCATCTACAGCGAACAAATTTCACCCGCTGCGCGTGACGCCCTCCGCGCCGCGCACACTGCCCCGCCAGCCGAGCGTCAACAGGCCCTCGAATTCGCCGCTCGCACGCTGCACCGAGAAGCCGATCTGAGTTGTCGTGACGCTTGTGAAATCGTCGGGCTCGATGCGGCGGGTTGTGAGTAGGCAATGCAAAGTCGTGAGCAGCCAGCTCCGAGTGCGGTGACTGCGACGCGCTCGTTCATGATCTTCGAGAACTGGCGCGACTAGCGGCGGGCGTGCCTTCTGGCTGCTCGTCCGCAATGCACGGCACTTCGTGCTAGCTTCGCCGGCACTTCAGCCATGCGCATTTTGTCCGGAATTCAGCCGAGCGGCACGCTGCACCTCGGCAATTATTTTGGCGCGATTCAGCAGCACGTCGAGCTCCAGGCAACAGCGGGCGGCGCCGAGCGCGCGTTCTATTTCATTGCGAACTACCACTCGCTCACGAGCCTGCACGACGCGGCGCGCCTGCGCACGCTCACGCGCGACGTCGCGCTCGATTACCTCACGCTCGGCCTCGATCCGAAGCAGGCGACCTTCTATCGCCAGAGCGACGTGCCGGAAGTCACCGAGCTCGCCTGGCTCCTCGCGTGCGTCGTCGGCAAGGGGCTGCTTGAGCGCGCTACGAGCTACAAGGACAAGGTCGCCAAAGGGCTCGAAGCCTCCATGGGCCTCTTCAACTATCCGGTGCTGATGGCGGCCGACATCCTCATTTGCCGCAGCACGCTCGTGCCGGTCGGCAAAGACCAGCAACAGCACGTGGAGATGACGCAAGACATGGCGGCGAGCTTCAACGCCGCGTTCGGGCGGGAAGTTTTCGTGCGACCCGAGTGGCGCTTCTCCGTCGGCGCCAAAGTGCCCGGCATCGACGGTGAAAAGATGAGCAAGAGCTACGACAACACCATTCCCATCTTTTTGCCCGACGACATGACCGACAAACAGGCGTGGAAGGCGTACTTTGCGCCGATCAAGACCGACAGCAAAGGCGTCGAAGATCCCAAAGATCCGAACGACACCTTGATGACCCTGTATCGCTTGCTCGCGCCCGCAGAGGCCGCGGAGTTCGAGCCCGTTTACGTGAAAGGCGGCGTCGGTTACGGCGATCTCAAGAAACGCCTGCACGCCGCCTACAACGAACGATTCGCGCCGCTCCGCGAAAAGCGACGCGCGCTAGCGGCGGACGAAGCCTTCGTGGAAGGCGTACTCAGCGAAGGCGCCGAGCGCGCGCGTACCGTGGCGCGTGCAGTGATGGCCGACGCGCGTGAAGCGAGCGGGATTGTGACGGCGCGAGCGACCCACGGATAGCGGTGCGGGAGAGCGTTCGCTAGCCGGCGCCCTCGGCATCCAGTCGTTTCAACAGCTCGTCGACGCGCAGCATGGCGTTCAGATTGTTGGTGCGGTGGGCGTGATCCATGGCTGAAAACAGGTGAGTCTGTTCCAGGAGCAGCCGCTCTGGCTCGCGTTCGAGCAGCGACACGTAGTGCTCGAACACGCGCTCGTGCGCCGGCCGAGCGCGACGCTTGACCGCGTGGCGCACCACGGCGTGCAAGGTGAAGCGCCCCGGCGCGGGTTCCTGCACGAGATGGAAAGCAAGCAGCGGCGCGAGTGCGCGCGCGGGCGCACGCTTCACCCGCGCCAGGGCCGCTAGCGAGGCCGCGTCCACGTGATCGCCTTCGACGTGCGCGAGCACGCCGAGCATGCTGCGGCTCTCCTTCGACAGGCGTTGCCACGCCCAGTTCACGAGCAGGGCGACCTCCGGCAGATCATCCTCGTGTTCGATCGCCACCACGCGGTCGACGCCTTTTTGGCGCAATGCCGTCTCCAAACCCGCACTCGTCTCCGCGCCCGCTGCCACGATGCTGTCGGCGATGTCGAGGGCGAGCGGATTGAAGCGCAACAGGCGAGTGAGCTGCGCGACCCGCGGGAAAGCGTTGCTGCCCGACATCACGAGCGGCGCGGTCACCGGGTAGATCAGCACTCCAGCCAACAAGCAGCGACGGGCGGTGATGACGAAAGTCACCGGCACGTCGGCGAAAGCCTCGAGCAGTCGTGCGGTCACGCGATCCTCTTCGTGATTGTCGAGCACGATCAACTGCGGCCCTGCGTCTCGGAAAAAGCGCCGCAACGCGCGCACACGCGCGTCGCCGCGCGCCGTGCCGAAGCGCAGCGCAAACATCTCACTGAGCGTCGAAAAATCCCAAGCGCCGACCCGAAACCAGTGCACCCTCCCGCCGAAGAACGGCGCCATGCGATGACCGAGGGCGCACGCGAGCATCGATTTCCCGCTGCCCCCAGAGCCGACCAGCGCGACGCGCGTCGGAGCCGTATTCGCGATCAGGTTCTCGAGCGTAGCAAGCTCGGCGCTCCGTCCCTTGAGCCCGCGGGGCCGCGGCGGAAACAGGGCGCTATGGGCGAGCATGGGCGGCGCGAGCCCGGATCTCTATCACGAGCGCTCGCAGTATGCCGGCATGCGAGGGTGGCTCAGCTCGGACGATTGACCGTCACGCTATTCGTCTTCTAAGCTTGAGCCATGGGCATGAGGATCGGGGCGAAGAGGCTCTGCACGCTCGCGTGTGCGTGCATGTTCGGTTGCGGGTCGAAGGCTGCGCCGCCTGCGCAAGCGCCTCAGCCTGCATCGGAATCTCCGCACGCGGGCCCGGTCGTCTTTCCGGGACCGCCCGGCTCCGAGGTACCGCCGGAGGTCGCCGCGATGTTGGCGGCGGGC
>DASYCR010000671.1:0-5149 GCA_036500095.1 Polyangiaceae bacterium | reverse complement strand
TTCGGCGGCGATTGCTGCTCCGGCTTGTGCGATCCGAGCTCCGGTTGTGTGTCCGTGCCCGGTATGTGCAGCGGGGCCGGCGCGCCGTGCCTGGGCGCGACGGACTGCTGCTCGGTGAGTTGCGTTTCGGGCCAATGTACGGGCAGCGCGTGCGTCGCGGACAACGCCGCGTGTGCGTCGGACGCGGAGTGTTGCGGCGGCTCCTGCAAGAGCGGCGCGTGCGCGCCGCTCAACACCGCGTGCAAAACCGCGGGCAATCCGTGCGCAGCGAGCGGCGACTGTTGCTCCGGCCTGTGCGGCGCGGACCAATTGTGTTCGCAGGGCGGCTCATTTTGCATTCAGCCGGGCGACGCTTGCACGCGCGACGGCGACTGCTGTGCGGCCAATTGCGTGATTGCGGCAGGCAGCGCCGTGGGCACTTGCGCAGAGCCGCCAAAGGGACCGTCGTATTGCTCGGGCGTGGACGGCACGCTCTGCGGCAGTTGCAATGATTGTTGCAGCCGCCTGTGCGCGCCGAGCCCCGCGGGGATCAACATCTGCCAACCCGCGAGCGGTTGTCACGTCACGGGCGATCTGTGCCTGAAGGATACGGACTGCTGCGGCGGAGACGCGACAAGTGGACTACCCGGCGCCGGCAACGGCCAGTGCGCGCTCGATCCGAGCGGCAAGATCGGCATCTGCACGAACCCCGTCAATGGCGGCAGCAACGCCTGCAACCCCGAGGGCAACGTGTGCCACTACCTCGCGGACAACAACTACATGTGCTCGAGCTCCGCGGCACGCTCGGATTGCTGCGGACCACTCACGCCGAAATCCCAGATGTGTCTGCTCGACGGGCTCGGCGTGCCGCGCTGTCTGGGCGTCGGCAGCTGCCAAGCTGCAGGTGCGACCTGCGCGTCCGCCGCAGACTGCTGCGACAAGCTGCCGTGCGTGCCGGACGCAACCGGAGCACTCCATTGCCTGGTGCCGCCCGACGGTGGGCAGGCCTGCGTGCCGACCGGCGGCAGTTGCACGATCAACGCCGACTGCTGCCCGGGTGGTCTCTGCAACCGTCCGCGCGGCTCCAGCGTGGGCAGCTGTGCTTCGTCCACGCCGCCGCCACCCGGCACGGGTGGTGCGGGCGGCTACGGCGGAAACGGCGGCACGAGCGGCACCGGCGGCGCGCCGGGCGGATGCGCGCTCTATGGACAACTCTGTTCGATGGATAGCGATTGCTGCAACGGCGTGCCGTGCACGGGCGGAGATTGCGTGTACTCGATCGTCAAATGAGCAAACGAGCCAAGCCAGGGTTCTCGTCACGATGAGCAAGGATCCGCCGCTGAAGATCTTGGTAGCGGATCCGGACCCCACCGTTAAAGCGGCCATTCGACTATTTTCAGGCCGGGACGCGGCGGACGTACTCGAGGCGGAGGACGGCGAGCGCGCGTTGCTCGTCGCGCGCACGGTGCCCCTCGACCTCGTCCTGATCGAAGTCACCGTGCCGAAGCTCGACGGCATCGAATTCACCCGCGCCTTGCGCGCGGAATCCACGCCCAGATTACATTCACTTCCAATTGTTTTGCTGGCAGTTGATTCGAACCCACTGCTGGCCTCGCGGGCGCGCGTGGCGGGCGTGACGGAGCTCCTACAAAAGCCGCTTTCCACGCAGGGGCTCGCAGCGCTCCTGCTCCGCGCGCAGCGCCGGCGCGCGAGCGGATCCGGGGCAAACTGGACGAGCGTGCGACCTCCGGTGCGCGAAGAGCCTTACCAGCGCGATGACGACCCGGACGAATTCAAACGTGGTGCATGAGCATCCCGTTTACGTTGCTCGCGTTTACTCTTTCAAAATACCTACACTCCTCCACCCCCAGGAGTGTTGACGCGACACGGCGACCTACATCAGTCCACGACGTCGCACGCTGCAATTTGCAACGCACGCTCTCATACGATTCCAACTAAAGAGCGAGCAAGCTCGGGCCGTTCAATGTAGTTTAGAGGAGCCATATTTCATGCCAATCCAAGTACAGACAGAGCTCGCAGGCGGTACGGCTTCGGAAGCGGCGCACAAGCTTCATGCTTCGCTCGTGAGCAAGCTCGCCGGTGAGGCGCCGCAATTGCTACTGATCTGCGCATCGACGCAGCAACCGCTCGAAGAGCTGATGCCGGCGTTCGCTCGTCTTTTTCCGGAGACCGTACTGCTCGGCGCGAGCACGGCAGGTGAGTTCACCGAAACGGGCGACGCCAAGGGCTCCGTGTCGGTCGTCGCCCTCGCCGGAGACATCCGCGTGCAAGCGAGCATGGGGGTCGGCTTGAAAGAGGACGTGGAGGCGGCCATGCAAGCCGCCGCTTCTGCGATCGATCCTGCGCTCCCCGGCTACCCGTATCGCGCGGCGCTGCTGCTGCTCGATCCGCTGACCGGCGCGGGCGAAGAAGCAACGCTACTCGCCGGCGCGATGCTGGGACCCGAGACGCTGCTCGCCGGGGGCGCCGCTGGCGACGACCTGGCCATGAAGTCGGGCAAGGTCGCGCTCGGCACGCGTGTCGCCGCGGACGCCGCGGTGCTCGCGGTGCTGCATTCGAAGCAACCCTTTGGCCTGGGCGTCGCGCACGGACACCAGCCGCTGTCGCCCACGCTCAAAGTGACGCGCGCCCAAGGCAACACCGTGCACGAGCTCAACGGTGCTCCCGCCTGGCAGATCTGGGCGGAGCACACGCGTGCGAGCGCCGCGACGCGCTCCGTCGATCCAGATACGCTCGCGGAGGACGCCGTGGGCGCCTATTTGTTGCGCTACGAGGCTGGCTTGCCCATCCGCAACGAGCTCAAGATCCGAGCCCCGCTCTCGCGCAACACGGACGGCTCTCTGAATTTTGCGTGTGGCATTCCGGAGGGCGCCGAAATCCGCATCACCGAAAGCGTGCCGGAGCGCCAGATCCAGAGCGCGAGCCAAGCGGCCAAGCTAGCGCGCGCCGCGCTCGGTGGGCGTGAAGTCGCCGGCGCGATTGTGTTCGATTGCATTTGCCGGAATTTGATCCTGGGCTCGCGCTTCGGTGAAGCGGTCGCCACGATTCGCCGCGAGCTCGGCGGTGCCTCATTTGCCGGCTTCGAAACCTACGGAGAAATCGCGCTCGGGGCCGGCGACATGTCCGGCTTCCACAACACGACCACCGTGGTCCTAGCGCTCGCGCGCTGACCCAACGCAGCATGCCCGCCCCGTCCCTTCCCTCCGCCCCCGCCGATATCAGCCAAGACGAGCTGGTGCAGCACCTGGCAGGGGCCGTCGGCGAGGCCAAGGCTCGGGAAGTCATCCACGGCGCGGTCTCGGAACTTGGTTTCAACGGCACGCGCTTCACACGAGCTCAAGCGCTCGACGTGCTCGAACGTGTGGCCCTATCGCCCGGCATCATCGGCATCACCGCGCGCTTCGTCAAATCGCGCCTACTCCTGCGCCCCACGACGGCGGCTTGAGCCCATCCTGCAACGACCTTGGTAGGCGAGGCGCCGCCGAGAGATTGAACAGGAAGTCGCGAAGAAAGATTTTGGGTGAGCACACGCGCGGCGTGCTCCGGCGAGGAGATGAGCCATGAACCGAATCAGCGTGCTTGGGTTGTTCGGTCTGTTATTGCTGGGTTGCGGTTCGAACGCGGGCGGCGCAGCGACGGCAAGTGGAGGCAACGGCGGCACGGGGCAAGCGGGCGGCGCCGGCGCGACGGGTAGCGCCGGGCAAGCGGGCAACACCGGCGCGGCGGGCAGCGCGGGCGCTACAGGTGGCGACTTACCGCAAGGCAACACGGGTATCGCGGCGAAGCATCCGGGTGACATGGGCATCGGCTCTGACGCGGACGTCGTGTTCGCGGACGACTTCGAGAGCTACGCGCAAGCCTCGGATCTGAACTCGCACTGGGACGCCGTGTACCAAAATCAATACGTCACCCTGACCACCGACGCGGCCAACGTGTACGCCGGCTCCCAGGCGCTCGAATTCACGCTGCCGCAAGAAGACGCGGAGCTCAGCGACGGCACGGACAAGCTCGTCAGCCCCGAACAGGACGTGCTCTTTCTCCGTTACTACTCGAAATTCATGAGCCCGTTCGACGTCGTGGGCTCGAGCCACAACGGGTCCAGCATCTCAGCGCACTATTTCATGGGGAACATGGCGACGCCCGGCGTGCCCGCCGATGGCACCAACAAGTTCTTGGCAAACCTGGAGAACTGGCGCGGCGACGCGACCACCGCCTCGCCCGGCGTGCTCAACGTCTACGTTTATCATCCCGAGCAACGGAGCATGTACGGCGATCACTTTTTCACGACCGGTTTGGTCGACCCCAACACCAGTATCCCTTTCGACTTCGGGCCGAACTTCGTGCCGCACCCCGACATCATCCCCGATCTCGACAAATGGTATTGCTCCGAATACATGCTGCAGGCCAATACGCCCGGCCTGCGCGACGGCCGCATCGCAATTTGGCTCGACGGCGTGCTGATCGTGGATTTCCAGAACCTGCGTTTGCGCGACGTCGCGACCCTCACGATCGATCGCTTCGGCCTGTCTTTCCACATCAAGTCGAACCCGAACGGCATCGCCAAAAAGTGGTACGACAACGTCGTCGCTGCCACCAAGTACATCGGGCCGATCGCGCCGTAGGACAGCGCGGACCGACGGGGACGCGCGCGGGCCTTCACGACTCTCGGCGCGCTCAGTGCTCGGCTTTCGGGAAAAAGCGCAGCTGTTGCGCCGGCGAGTCCGAAGCGAGCACTGGCGCCACGATCTGAACGTGGCCCTCGTGTACGATGACGCCACTGCTCTGCTTGGCAACCGAGATGTGAGCGGTGCCTTGCGTCAAATAAACGACTTCAATACCGCGCGCCGGCAGCGTGACTTGCGCCTCAATGCGATGCGATAGGTCTTCGAAACGGATCGTGATCGGCTCGTCGTACTCGGACTCGAGGCGAACGCGCACGGAGCCCGCGCCGCGATCGGTGCTGTCCCAGTCCGCGGGGCTCAGCGGCGTCGCGGGCGCAGCGCATGCCGCGAGCACCCACGCGAAACAGCCAACGCATACTGTCGCCAGCCTGCTCCTCTCCGACATCCCAGCGCGCAACGGCATCGCGCGCTTAGACTAGCACGCCAGGGTTACTTCTTTTCTTGCCCGCCCGACTCCTCAGCGAGCG
>DASYCR010000670.1:0-4021 GCA_036500095.1 Polyangiaceae bacterium | reverse complement strand
GTGGTACCAAACGTTGACCGCGACGAGCGGCAAGCTCTTGTCCGTGTGCAAGATCACGGTGAGGCCGTTCGGGAGTTTGTATTTCTCGAACGGAATCGTCGCAGCTCGCAGATCGAATTCGGACTTTTCAGCGTGCGCGCTCGGTTTCGCGCTCGGGCGCGCATTCGACGCCGGCGCGGCGACCGCGCCGTTCACGGCAAGCAAACTCAAACTCAAACTCAGGACCGCGACTGTTCGCGCTCTTCGCATGGCGGAAACTTAGAACATCTCGAGTCGCACTGAACGGCCATACGGCCGCACTTGCTGAGCGCGCCGAGCGCGTGATAGCGAAAAAGGTCGAAGGTGCGCGGGCCAGTTCTCTGCGCGTGTTTCGTAACCCGGCAACGGAGAGCTCATGTCGCAGCAAGGACCCGGTGGATACGGCGGCGGTGGACCTTACGGACCGCCCGGTGGCGGCGGATATCCGCCCGGCGGCGCGCCTCCCGGTGGCGGCGGATATCCGCCCGGCGGCGCGCCTCCCGGTGGCTACGGTCCGCCCGGCGGTGCGCCTCCCGGTGCTCCGCCCGGCTATGGCCCGCAGCCCGGCTATGGCGGCTACCCGCAAGGGGGTCCGCCTCCCGGTGGCCCCGTGGCGGCACCTGCGAAGAAGAGCAACGCGCTGCTCTTCGTCGGCTTGGGCTGTGGCGCGTTGATCTTGATTGGCATCGGCGTGAGCGTCGCGTTCTTCTTCTACGCAAAGAGCAAGGTGGACGACGCCGAGAGCGCGATCGCGGGCGCGGTGGGCGACGCGGGCGCGATTGCGGCGCCAGCGCCGGCGAACGCGTCGCCGATTTGCGCGAAGGCGATCGCGTGCTGCAAGGTCGTCGCCAACAAAGCCGCGTCGGGCAACCCCGCGCTGGTCGCTCAAGGCTGCAATAGCTTTGCGATGCTCGCGGACGCGCAGTGCACGCAGCAGTACAATTCGATGAAGGCCTCGGCGGCAGCGATCGGCGCCAGCTGCGAGTGAGCCCGAAATTCTACAGCGCCATCGGCGAGCGCCGCGGTTAGAAAGGGCGTTTTCCCACAAAAGCCCGATTCTTCTGCGATCGCGTCGTGGAACGCCCGCGCGAGATGCGCTACCCCGGCGTGCGCGGGCCGCATTCGCCGCTCGAACTCCGAACCGCTCTCATTTTTCATGCGTCTCGCGATCTGCGTCGCCACTAGTTACGAACAAAACTCGAGCTTGCCGAAGCTGCCCGGCGCGGAGCTCGATCTCGAGATCGTGAGCCAGCGTTTGGCTCAGCCGGACGCGGGCTTCACCGTGCACGCGTTCACGGCCCAGCGGCGTTTGCCTGAAGGCATCGAGCAGCTGATCGAGTCGCTGGGGCAGCCGATCGAGTCGCTGGTATTTTATTTTTCTGGGTATGCCTTGCTCTCCGAAGAGCGCGGACCTGCGCTGCTGCTCGACGGTGAGCGCATCGGCACTTTGTCGCTCAAGCGGCTGCGCAAAATCGTGCAGCAGTATGCGCCCGAGGCTCTGGTGGTACTCGAGCTCGTTTCGCCGCCAGGGTCGGCGCAAACCTCGGAAGGCGTAGTCAGCGCCGTCAGCGAGGCGCTGATTGGCTTCGGTTCGGGCGCGAGCGTGCTTGCTGCAGCTCGGCCTGCGAACGAGGCGGGCGGTGCATCGCCGTTCAGCAATTTGCTGCGCATGGTGCTCGATTGGCACGACCCGTCGTACACGCTTTCGGCGAGCGCGCTGTGGGCCGGCATGCAGCGCGAGAGCGCGCTGTTCGACGAAATCGCGTGCGCCGCTTTCAGCCAGGGACCTAGCGATCCGGTGCTGATTCACGCGCGGGCCGCCGAGACGCTCGGACACCCGAGCGGCGCGGGGGATGCGGCCGGCGCCGCAGATGCCGCCGTTTTTCCCTTCGAAGCTCCGACGCTGCAGAGCTTCGAAGCCGCGGGTGACGCGCTGGTCAAGCGTGGCGAACACTTGGCGGCACTCGATCAATATGAGGGTGCGCGTGCGCAGCTCGCGGCAGAGCCGGGCTCGGACCACATCCGACTGTACGAAAAGATCTCGACCGTGCTGCGCAACGTCGAGCGCTCGGAAGATGCGCGCGCGTATTGCGAAGCGGCGCTCGCGATCGATCCCGATGCGCCCGCCGCGCTCGATGGCGTAACCGACTTGAGCCTCGAGCTCGGCGACGTCGAGCGTGCGCGCGCGTGGCTCGAGCGCTGGGTGGCCGTCGATCCGAAGGCGCTCATCGCGCACGAGCGCTTGCTCGGGTTGCAGCTCGCGGCGGGCGAACACGAAGCGGCGCTCGAGACGCGCCGGCGCATCGCGCACGCCTCTTCCGATCCAATCCGCGCAGCGGAGCAACTCTACGCGGCGGCATTGTCGGCCGAAGAGGTGCTCCGCGACGAAAGACGGGCGCTCGATCTGTACGAGGAAGCGCTGTCGTTCAACCCGAGCGCGGCGGAAGTGCTCGAGCGAGTGGAAGCCTTGCTCGAACGGCGGCGCGAATACGAGCGCTTGGCCGTGATCTACGAGTTTTCGCTGGAGCGCGCGACGAGCCACGAACTGGCGCAGGCGCTCTCGCGGAGACTCGGGGATCTGTGCCGGCAGCGGCTCTCGGATCCGGGCCGCGCGGCGCGCGCGCTGGCGCGCTCGTCCGAGCTCGATCCCGGCAATCATTCGGCGTTCGCCGAGCTTTCGCGGCTGTTTAGCGCCGAGGGCGACTATCCGCGCGCGGCCGAGCAAGCGCGCCGCGCGCTCGCTGCGGCGCCGAAGGCGGAATACTTGAGGCTCGCTCTGCGCGCGTTCGAGAAAACCGGCGAGGCGGACGCGGCGTGGAACGCCGCGAACGCGCTCGAGTGGCTCGGCGAGGCGGACATCAACGAGTCGCTGGTGGCGAGTCAACATAAACCCGAAGGGTTATTGATGGCGCGCGCGAACCTCGCGGACGGCGATTGGTCCGAAGCGCACCTCGCCGGCGACGTCGATCCGTCGCTGGTCGAGTTAGTTTGGGCGTTGCGCGACGCGATCGTCGAGATTGGCGTGGCGGCGGCGAAGAAGCAGCGCGATTTGCCGGAGCTCGATCCCGCACAAGCGCAAGATCCCGCTAAGAGCACGACCACGCTGGCAAAGACTCTACTCTGGACTTCGCGCCTGCTCGCCGTGCAAACGCCGGAGCTCTACGTGGTGCCCGAGCTGAACGGCGAGCTCCTCGGCCACCCGGAAAAGAATCCGATTTCGCTCGCGAGCCGTTCGGTCGGCAGCGGGCTCAGCTTGCCGGAGCTCGCGTTTTTGTGGGGCCGGCATTTGGTGCAATTTCGCCGTGAGCACGAGCTGTCGTTGTTCGTGCCGGACGCGAGCGATCAGGTCGCTTTGCTGATCGCGGCCCTCGCTGTCGGTGGTTCGGCGGAGCACGAGCTCCGCTCGCTCGACGGCAATGCCAAACGCTTCGCCGCCGGTTTGAAGAAGCACCTGCGCGGACCGAAGGTCGAACACGTGAAAGACATCGTGCGGCGGCAGCCAAAGGTCGACCCAGCCGTACGTATGCGCGCCTATCGCAAGCGCGCGGAGCGAGCGGCGCTCCGCGCCGGGCTGCTCGCATGCGGAGACATCGAGATCGCGGCGCGGCTCAGCGAACGCTTTCCGAACGGCCGTGAGCTTCGCGCCGAGGAACGCCGCGCCGAGTTGGTGTCGTTCTCCGTGGGCACGTCCTACGCGCATCTGAGACGCAGGCTGGGTGTGGCTGTGACGGGCTAGGCTCGCGAGAATATTTGACTGTTCATCCATCTTGGGATGATTTTTGCCCTGCGTGTTTCTATGCTGCTTGGCCGCCGGCGCGACTGGAGGCGCGACGGGCGCCTGTTCACCCCCTTCGGGTGTCACGAAGCGCGGCGGTCAGCTTCGAGGGAGGCTCACGACGGTTCGTCCTTGTCTTGTCTCCTCTCTTTCGCGCCCGAGCGCGCGCGAGGGGCTTGGGCCGGATGCCCGAAATAAAACAACGCTCCTGATTCGCCGGGCTGATCA
>DASYCR010000669.1:0-1582 GCA_036500095.1 Polyangiaceae bacterium | reverse complement strand
TGCGCAGCTTGGGCAGCACGCCCGGCTCTCCGAACTCCCGATGGACCGCGCCGAGCGCCAGGCCCACGAGCGCGAGCAGCGCCACGACTCCGTAGAAACGGGCCGAGCCGTGGACGAAGCCCGTGAGCGACGGAAACGCGGCGTTCACCAAGTAAAGAGCGACCACCAGCAGCACGATGCCGAGCACGGATTTGACGTGCACCATCCAAGCCCCGCTCTTCGGCAACTGCACCGCAAAGGTGCCGACGACGAAGAACGGCACGCCGAGCCCGAGCGCAAATGCCGTCATCGCTAGCGCGCCGAGTGACGCGCTGCGCGTCCTGGCGATGAACGCCAAGATCCCGGTGAGCACGGGGCCGGTGCAGGGGGACGCAATGAGTCCGCACGCCGCGCCGAGCAGGAACGCGCCCTTGTAGCCAATGCCACCCAGGTTCGCGAGGCGGTTGGTAAGCGCCGAGGGTAACGCAAACTCGAATGCGCCGAACATGGCTGCCGCGAGCGCGATGAACAGCGCGGCCAGCGAGAGCACGACCGCCCGACTCTGCAGCACGGAACCGAAGATCTGGCCGCTGGTGCCGGCCACGACGCCGAGCGGCACGAACATGGCCACCATGCCGAGCACGAACGCGAGCGACAGAAGCGCTCCGTGCGCGCGGCTCCTGGCTTCCGCAGCGCCAAATACGCTAACGGTCACGGCGACCATCGGGTAGACACACGGCGTCAAGCTGACCAGAAAGCCACCCGCGAAAGCCGCCAGGGCCGCGTACAGCGGTCCTTTCTCGAGCGCCCGCGTGAACGCATCGCTGCCCTCCGGGGTCGCCGCCAGCGCGAGGCCGGGTATGACCAAGATCGCAAGGACGATCAGCGCGGCGGTCAGCCGTGGCGTGGTTTTCGAGCGCCGCACACAAACACTACTGCCCCGAGCCAGGATTGGTTTCAAGGAGTCTGCCTCGTGTCAGCCCGGAGCCGCACCTGCAACGCCGCGTCAGCCTTCGTCAAACAGCTGCGGGACGGTCAAATTGAAGGCGGCCGCCACGGAGGCCAGCACGGCCAAGGTCGGATTGGCGCGCCGATTCTCCATGCGATACCAAGTCATCGGCTCGACTCCCGCCGCTTCGCTGGCTTGCTCGATGGTGACGCCGAGCGTGTGGCGCAATAGGCGCAGCCGCTTGGCGAGGATCTGGCTGAGCTTTCTAAAGCGCGCCGTCTCGCGATGGTGCAATGTGGCGGTGCCGCGAACGCGACCCTGGCCAGCTGTTTTCTTCCGCTTGCGCGTGGCGCGGAGCATGATCCACGAAGCTTGCCCCGACGTATCGATCCGAGAATAACAGATAAGTTCTGTTGCTCATCTGGATCGGCGCTTTCTGGCGACCAGAATCGCCCGCTCGGCCAGCCTGTCGACGACGTATGTCCAGCGTCCCACCTCGGCCTCCTCGAGCAGTAGGTACAGACGCCAGGCGGGGCCGCTGAGGGCGCGCTTGAGGCGGAGTTGGCGCGTGCGAATCCTCTTGGCGTGCTGGCGGTGCTGCGGATCATTCGCGAACAATCGGGCGATCAGACGCTCGACGCGCTCCTCCTGTCT
>DASYCR010000668.1:0-6655 GCA_036500095.1 Polyangiaceae bacterium | reverse complement strand
TCTTCTTGTCGAAGTGCGGGTTATCGACGAACGACAGCTTGAGACCAATGCTGGGCTCGGCACTCAGCGTGCGGCGAACCAGCTCACCCTGAAACCCAGTGATGATGACCGCCTCTTGGATGCCGGCGCTTTGCAGCGTTCGCAGCACGCGGACGAGGAGCGGCACACCACCAACCACACGGAGCGGCTTCGGCACTACATCGGCGCCTTCGCTCAGTCGGGACCCAGTGCCAGCGGCCAACACGATGGCTCGCGTCACCTGTCGCTCCGTCATCTCCAAGTCTCGCTTTCGTCCCATGGTAAGGGTTGCCTGGGACTTAGCATGCGCCGTGACAAGTGGGCAAACCCTATTCGATTCGATAACTTAGCACCTCCTCGCGGTGTCTTTTACCGGACACAGTGTTGCAAAAGTACGACACCGTTGTGCCCCCTGGAAACTACTGATTTAACCAGTTATTTTAATAATAAAGTCAATAACTTAAGACCTGATCATTCCTAAAACAGCTATATTTAGGCCAATTTCGCGTACAGGCCGACCGCGTAGGAGCTGACGCGGTGCGCCGCTCGGGCGCGACCGAGCGATCACACCCCAGTCGCGACAAGGGCTCTGGCCCGCGCGAGGTCGCTTGGGTCATCAACTTCCGTCCAAGCCAAATCGCTTACGTCGACCTTCTCGGCCGACAGCGAATGGTCCGCAATCATCTGCGAGTAGACGTCCTCGTAGTAGAGGCCGACTTCGGCACGCGCTCGTGCGCGGTCCAGCGCCTCGAACAGGCGGCCATTGAGCACCGCCGAGACGCGCTCGATCCCGATGCTCTCCCCTGCGCTCTCCGCGAGCGGGATCCCCTTACCGAAGGCAAGGATGCGAGTGCCCTCGGTCTTCACTTTCATGGCCTCCGCGTCGAGCTTGCGCCCGCTGTCGACCGCCACACCGAGCTCACTCTCGCTCCGCGTGAGCCGCTCGAGCACTTGACGCTGAAAGACTACGTCCCCATCCAGTTTGAAGAATGCGCCTGGACCAACCGCTTGCCGGCACAGCGCCAGGGACACGGAATTTTGCGTGCTCTCGAAATCGGGATTTCTCACGTACTCCAGGGCGACCGGCGCGTCTTGCATCGCGCGGCGCACCGCGTCCTCACGGTAGCCCGTGGCCAGCACGAGCTTGGCGACGCCAGCGGACGCGAGCAGCCGCACCGCGCGCGCCAGGATCGTTTCACCTCCCACGTCTACCAACGCTTTGGGGCGATCATCGGTGATCGGGCGCAAGCGCGAACCGATCCCGGCAACCAAGATCACGGCGGTGTCGATGTTCAACTGTAGCCGTCCCTTTGAGTCGACGAGCGGTTTCTCTGACCGTCGTCCAGCGGGTTTGCAGCGCGGTTCATCGCTTGATTGCCCTGAAATCCTTGAGGGTTCTCCCACACCGATCAGGCGCTTCGGCCGTTGCGGACGGGCACACGCCTTGCTACCACAGCGCCCGAGCGAGAAGCGACGAGTTCAGGAACGAACAAGATAGGAGCGCGCTATGCAACGACCTCAGAAGATTCAGCCTGCAGAAGGTAAGCTCGGCGTGCTGCTGCCCGGGCTCGGCGCCGTCTCGACGACGCTCATCGCGGGCTGTTTGTTGGCAAAGAAGGGGCTCGAGAAGCCGATCGGTTCGCTCACCCAGAGCGGCACGATTCGCCTCGGCAAGCGCACGGACAATCGCGTGCCGCGCATTCACGATTTCGCTCCGCTCGCCAAGATCGAAGATCTGGTGTTCGGCGGTTGGGATCTGTTCCCCGAAAACGCGTACGAAGCTGCCGTCCACGCGCAAGTGCTCGAATCCAAGCACCTCGACCCGATCAAGAGCGAGCTCTCGAACATCAAGCCGATGCCCGCCGTGTTCTATCCCGAATACGTCAAGCGCTTGCACGGCACACACTTGAAGAAGGCCGCGACCAAGGCAGACATGGTCGAACTCGTGCGCGAAGACATTAGGCGCTTCATCAAGGAAAACGGTTGCTCGCGCGCGGTAACCGTTTGGTGTGGTTCGACCGAAATCTATCTGGAGCCGGGAGCGGTCCATCAAAGCATCGCTTCGTTCGAAAAGGGCTTGCGCGAAAACGATCCGGGCATCGCAAACTCGATGATCTACGCCTGGGCGTGTCTGAAGGAGGGCGTCGCCTTCGCCAATGGCGCGCCGAACCTGACCGTGGATTTTCCAGCTGCTTTCGAGCTCGCTCGCGAGACGCAAACGCCGATTTGCGGCAAGGATTTCAAGACGGGACAGACCTTCATCAAGACCTTGCTCGCGCCAGGTTTCAAGGCGCGCGGGCTGGGCATGAAAGGTTGGTTCTCGACCAACATCCTCGGCAACCGCGACGGAGAGGTGCTCGACGATCCAGAGAGCTTCAAGTCGAAGGAAGTGAGCAAGCTCGGCGCGCTCGAGCAGATCCTGCAACCCGACGTGTACCCCGAACTCTACGGTGACCTCTATCACAAGGTCCGCATCAACTATTACCCGCCACGCGGCGACGCAAAAGAGGGCTGGGACAACATCGACATCTTCGGGTGGCTTCGCTATCCGATGCAGATCAAAGTCGATTTCCTGTGCCGCGATTCGATCCTGGCCGCGCCGCTCGTGCTTGACCTGGCGCTCTTCAACGATCTCGGCAAGCGCGCCGGCTTCCGCGGCGTGCAGGAGTGGCTGAGCTTCTATTTCAAATCGCCGATGACCGCACCGGGGCTCTACCCCGAGCACGACATCTTCATTCAATCGATGAAGCTCAAGAATACGCTGCGGTGGATGATGGGCGAGGAGCTCATCACGCACCTCGGCAACGAGTACTACGACTGAAAAACAGGGCTGCTCAAACGAGGCCGGAGCGGCGGCGGAGGTACCAGTGGGCGCCCCAGCTGCCCGCGGCGAGCAGCGTCCAGAGCCAGACCGGCAAGAGCGGCGACGTTTGGCGCTCGCTCGCGACCTCCGTCGCGGGCGGCACAGGCAAGTCGGAGATGTCTTTGACGCCCACCGCGCTGCCGCCGGTCGCCCGCGCGATGCGCTGCAGTCGCTCGGGGTCGGGTCGCGAGTCGCTCCAGGCCTGGCCGCCGCGCTCACACGCAAAATCGAAGCGCGTAGGCGGCGCGCTGCCGATGCGCGCACGCGCCGAGTAGCCGCCCGCTTCGAGCGGCCCGAGCTCTACCTCCACGGGTCCAGGATTCGCAGGGGCGATCCTTTGCTGCTCAGGCGGGCGCACCACGGGCAGGCCGAGTCGCTCGATCTCGAGCTCGATCTCGCCCTGCATGTCGGGGATCCGCACGATGCGTAGCTTCGCGGGAAGCCCGGCGATACACGGCCCGACGAGCTCCATGTGGGCCGCTTCGTAGCGCGGATCGCGCATCAGCCACCCGACGAGACCGTCCCACAAAGCGCCGTAGGCGCGGCCGCCGGAGCTTTCCGCAAACTCGCTGAACGCGAGCGCATGCGTGCCGTCGACGCCGAGCGCGATCGAGCGGCCGTCGCCTGCCTCACCGAGCGCCAGGACCGGCATCGGGCCCGCCCCGATACGCTGTTCCGGGTGCTCCCAGAGCACGAGCGCGCCGTCGCGCGCTGGCCCGAGCAGATTGGCGCCTCCCATCGTCGGCAGCTCATCGCCGACGAGCGCGACGAGGCCGCGCAATACGGGCGCAGAGCGCCCAGCCTCCGTGTAACGCGGCACGAACTCGCCGCCGTCGAAGGGCGGATCGTGCCGGCGCAAACTCACCGGCAGGACGCGTTCGATCGGCGAACCCGCGTAGCCGCCACCTGCAAACGCAGACGGGCCGCCCACCATGATCAGGCCACCCCCGGAGCGCACGTAGTTTTCGAGCGCGCCCAAATGACGCGCGAGCTTGTAGGTGACCGCGTCGATATCCTGCAGAATCACCGCGTCGAAGCTCGGCAAGTGGTCCGTGAAGAGTTCGTCGACCGGAAACGGGATCAGCGCGAGCTCGGAATCATCGCTGGTCTCGGTGTTGTCCTCCTCCGTGCGCAGAATGAAAAACGCGATCAGATCGATGGATTCGTCGGCTTTCAGCCAACGGCGCAAGGCGCGCACGTCGTACGTGGGACGTCCGGCGACGTGCAGCAAACGCAGCCGATCGCGGGCGACGCTGAACGGGATCAAACGCACGTTGTTCTCCGGGATCTGGTCGCCCTTGGGCGACTCGATCGATATCTCGACGATCCGGGAACCTGCGCGCTCGAGTGTAACCGACAACTCGACGGTGGCGTCGTTGCCAGTCATTTTCGCGACGCCCGTGGCGAGCACGAATGGTTCCACACCGTGTCGGAGCTCGCGCACGGTGACCGGGATGTCGGTACAGACGAGTCCACCCGAGCAACCGATCTCCACGGTCAGAGCGAACGGTTGATGCGCCACCGCAGTGCCCGTAGTGCGCACCGCACGAATGCTGGCGTCCGCCGGTTCGCGATCGCAGAGCGAGATCGTGTCAATGCGCGCTCCAACTCCGGACACGGCGCGCTCGAGTTCCGCGCTCTCGAGTGTCGAGGTCGGACGCGACAGGCGGCCGTCACTCACGACGACCACGGCTTTCGGGCGCTCGCCCGTGTCTCGACTGAGAGCGTCGAGCGCGGCCACCAAGTCACTATCCTCGCTCAAAACTGCGCGCCCGGACGCGCTTGGGGCGAGCGGCAACGGCGCTCCATCCCCGAAGCCGAAAACACCGAGCCGGGCGTCACCGAGGTGCTTGGTGAGCTCCGGCAGCGCGCGCAGGGCGAGCTCACGGCGCGTGCTTCCTTCCGCCGGCAACAAGAGCCTCCGCGATTGATCGACCAACACGATCACCTTGGGGCCGACGCGCGTTCCACGCATCGTGACCCGCACGGGGCGCAGCACGGCGCCCAGCATGGCGATCACGCCGAGCGCGCAGGTGAACCACAGCCAGCCGTGCCTACCCTCGCGCCCGCGCAGCTCGAGGCCCAAGAGCAAGAACGCCACGAGCACGAGGCCGCTCGCGCCAATCACGACCGCTTGCCCGACACCCTCCGCGAGCGCCAGTGATCCAGAGCTCATGGCTGCTGCCGAAAACGACGGCGCATGAGCCACGGCGCATGCACTTGATCGTCCTTGTAGTCCGAGCAGAGCACGTACATGGCGAGGTTGACGGCGAGCCGAATCGCCTGTTCGCGTTGCTGCGCGCCGCCGGGCACGCACTCGAGCGCAAAACCTTCGCCCGCGCGCGCCAGCGCGCCCAACAGATCGTGCTGTAGAAAAATCACCTGCGCGGCGTGGGCGCGCACGATCGCGTCGATGGTCGGTGGACCGAGCACGCGCCCGACGGGACGCTCGACCATGTAGAACGTCTTGTAGATGACGTGACTCGGATCGAGCGTCACCGGCGCCGATTCCGGCAACACGCGCGCGAGCTCCCGACGCGCTCCGCGATTGAACCCTCCCCGCTCCGGATCCCGGTCATCCACCAAGAGCACGCCGCCCAAACGGATGAAGCGTTCGAGCCCGCGCAATTCCGCTCCGGTCAGCGTGCCGGGGTCACCGCCGCCCGCCCAGATCGCGAACGGTTCCGCGTTGAGCGCTCGCTCGTCGGCACGCACTTCGACCGAAACCAGGCGCGCGGGCGCACTGGTGCGACGTACGAGTTCCCACGCCCAGCGTCCAGCGCCGGACGCAAGCAGGTCGACCGGCGCGGCGCCTCCGGCGCGTAACAAACGCGTATGGAACGCGCCATGTTCACCGAACGCGCGCGCGCGTGCGGCCCAGCACAGCGCGAGGGGCACACCGAGAGCGGCACGACGCGACAGCGTGCGAGGGCCGGTCAATTGAAATCCTGTATGCGCCAGATGCCCGCTTCGCGCTTGAGCTTGATCTGGTGTCCTTCCGGCACGTCGACGATCGCGCTGTCGCCGTTGACCTTCACCTCTAGCGTCGCCGGGTCCTCCAGCCCTTCGACTAGAGAGTCGAGGTCGCTTTCGAGCGCGCTGCGCATTTCAGTCGATAGCACGCCGACCAGCGCGGGGTAGCTCCGCCGTGCGAGCGCGCGCCGCAGATCCGCTAGCGCCTCCGCGGGAGTGTGCGCCAAGCTCGGCAGTGCGCCCATCGCGCTCAGGCGAAACGTACCGTCCTCGAGTTCGAAGCGAGCGACCTCGCCGTCTTCGAAGCGGATCTCCGCCGACGCTTCGAGCGCGAGTGGGCCGCGCGTGAGCGCCTGCCCCTGGCTCGCCAGCTCACCGTGCGCGTCCAAGACCATGCGCTGGACTCCGGCCTCCCCGTAGTCACGGCGCGCTTGCTTGCTCAAAAGTGCATAAATATGCCGCGAGTCTCCGCGACGGGCGGCGTCGGCGTACTCGCGGGCAACCCCGCGTGGGTCGGGCAACGCGGCCGGCGCGCAGGCGCCGAGAAGCAGGCCAAAAAAGAGGCCGCACGCGGTCCGGGCGACAGGCGACGATGCCGACATTTTCCGTGGAGACAGCTAGCGAAAGCCGGAGCACTTGGCTACCTTGTGCCCGAGATGTTGGCAATGTTTCGCTCCGGCAGCGCCCTGTCCGCAGGGGTAGCGCTCTCGGTCATCATCGCTTGCGGGGGTCCGCCGCCGCGAACGGCGAATCCGACTCGCCCGCTCGACGAGCGACGAGCGATCGAGCTCATCATTGAAG
>DASYCR010000667.1:0-1829 GCA_036500095.1 Polyangiaceae bacterium | reverse complement strand
ATCCGCGGGCTGCTCGAAAGATCGATCAAGGTCTTCGTGACGAGCGGCTCGCTCTGTTTGCCTAGCTCGCCTACGAGATAGCGCTCCGCCTCAGCCATGTCAGGCTCGAGCTCGGTCAGCGCCGCTCCAATTTGCGTCGCGATACTGCCGCGACCCGTGGCCTGTGGCACCGCCAGCGCTCCCGCATCGATCGCACAAATCTGCACGTTCGAGCCTAAATCTAGGACTTTCGAGTCGTTGCCCGCGTTGTCCAGCAACCAGACCTTGCCTGTGTTGTCGCACACCGCGAAGCCAGATGGCGCGGCGGCACCGCCCACGATGTCGCTGGGCATAGCGCGCACCCAAGCGAGCGCGCCGGTCTTCGCGTCGAGGCCGAACAGCACGTGGAAGTAGCTCGCAGCAAATGTACCCGCGCCGAGCGTGAGCGCGCCGCTCGGGGTTTCGGTCGGCGCGGCGTAGACGCGGATCTTCGTGCGCGCATCGGCGCTCGCTGTCGAGTTTTGTACGCCCGAGTCGATCCAGCTCGGCTTTCCGGGTAGGTCGACCTTGGGTAGACCGATGTGGTTTGCTTGGTTGGTGGTCGCGAAATGCGCCATTTGGTCGAGGCTCACGAGGCCACCCTGACCAAAATACAAATGCCCGCCGAAGTTCAAGGCGCGGCTGACTTGCTCACGCACCAGCAGCCGACCGCTCTCGTCTCCGCTGACCATGTCCAGCGCCGAGACGTATTGGTTGCTCCAGGGCACGAACGCGAACCCCCCGCGCGCCGCCGGAACGCCGAGCGGTGTCTCCGTTTCGACAGAACCGAGCGCCGATCCAGTCGCGGAAACGGCCAAAACTAGGCTCTTTCGTGCGTCGGCCAGGACGAGCGCCGTGCTCGTGCCGTCGTTCCCGGCGCCGCGCAAGCCGAGCCCACGGTTGCTCACGCTCCAAACGCGCTGTCCGGTGTTGGCGTCGAGCGCCAAGATTTGGTCGCCTTCGGCGACGATCACCAAGTTGCCTGCGATCACGGGCAGGGAAGCGCTCACGCCGGTGTGCGTCCAATGAGCTTTGCCGTCCAATGTTGCACCCACCAGCCCGGTGTCAGTGATGCCTACCGCGACGCGCGCGTTCGGAACGAGCGGCAAGCCTCGCAACCGCTGCTCGACAGCCGCGATTGACCGACCGCTGTCGTCTTGCCAGGTCGTGCCGAAGGCCTTGCCCAAGTTGGTGCTCGAGGCGCCACAGGCGAGGAGCAGCGCACACGAGCCCAGTACACCGAGAGAGCGAGAGAAGTTCATGGTTCGTCACCAGAGACGGAGTGACCGCGTAACGCGGCGTCGATGGCCGCTTTCACTTTGGGGTTTCCGTTCGCCGGGAAAGAGGTGAGCGCGGTGGTCAAAAGCTCGTTCGCCTTGGCGGTAGCGAGTCGGCGCAATTGCTCGATCAGCTTGAGTTTTAGGCTGTCCGGCACTTCTGGCCCCGTGCGCAGCAAGATCGGAAGGAAGCCGCTCTGCATTACGTCGAAGGGCAACTTTCCGAGCAGCGCGAGGAATTTCTGACAATCCTCGGCGCTACATAGTGTGCCGATCGCGCCGGCCGCTGCGGGAGTTTCTTTGGGTAGCACCACGAACAAATCCGGTACCGCGTCCTTGGCGCCTAAGGCGCCGAGCCCTTCAGCGGCAGCGGCGCGGAGCGCTGGGTCGCTAGCGCGGAGCGCTGTGCGTAGCGCTTGCACTGCGACCGGACCCTTCGTGCGCGCGAGGCTTTGCGCGGCGGCGCGCCGTACGTCATTCGCCCGATGATTGACGTACGGCGCGACGGCTGCGCTCGACGATTCCTGGCCGAGT
>DASYCR010000666.1:0-8931 GCA_036500095.1 Polyangiaceae bacterium | reverse complement strand
TTTTCTCGAGCCTCGAAGACATCGAGAAAACAAGGGCCTCCACGCACGCGGGCGTGCCCGTGCGCATCTCGGACGTGGCCAAGGTGACCGAGGGCTACGCGCCGCGCCAGGGCGTCGTCACGCGCGACGACGACGAGGAAGCGGTGGAGGGCATCGTGCTGATGAGGCGCGGTGAAAACCCGACGGTGGTGCTCGATGCCCTCCGCACGCGCATGGCGGAGGTCGAGCACCTCTTGCCCGGCGGGGTTCGCATCAAGCCGTTTTACGACCGCACCGAGCTCGTCGCGACCACGCTGCACACGGTGTTCCACAACCTGATGGAAGGCGCGGCGCTCGTCATCCTCGTGCTGTTCGCGTTCACGCTGTCGCTGCGCGCGTCGCTGATCGTGGCGACCGTGATTCCATTGTCGCTGGCGGCGTCGTTTGCCTACCTGCACGCGCGCGGCATGAGCGCCAACCTGCTGTCGATGGGGGCGGTCGACTTCGGCATCATCGTCGACGGCGCGGTCATTCTGGTCGAACACTTGTTTCACGAGGTGCCGCAGCGTCCGCACGACTCGAACGACTCGGTGCTGACGGCCGTGCTGCGCGGCACGCGTGAAGTCGCCCGCCCGACGCTGTTCTCGCTCTTGATCATCATCGCCGCCTACATCCCGATCTTCTCGATGCAGCGCGTCGAGGGCCGTATTTTCGCGCCGATGGCCAATACCGTGGTGAGCGCGCTGGTCGGAGCGCTGGTCGTGAGCTTCACGCTGATACCGGTCCTCTCGTACTTTGGCTTGCGCAAGCTCGGCCCGCAGCGGGAGTCGCCGCTGATTCGTTGGGCGCAGCGCGCATACGCGCCGGCGCTCGACTTCGCGCTTGCGCGACCGCTCGGCGTACTGATCCTGTCGCTAGGCACGCTGATCGCGGCGTTTCTGCTGGTGCCGCGGCTCGGCTCCGAGTTTCTACCGGAGCTGAACGAGGGCGCCCTGTACGTCACCTTCACGTTGCCTTCGAACATGTCGATCAGCGAGGCACACAAGCTCACGCCGCGCCTCGCGCACTTGATCAAGCGCACGCCCGAGGTCCAATCCATCCTGACTCAGCTCGGTCGCCCGGAGGACGGCACGGATCCGACGCTGCCGAACAATCTCGAGGCGTTCGTCAAGCTCGCGCCGCCCGAGGCCTGGCGCAAGGGCAAGTCTACTCTGAATGATCTGGTAGCCGAGATGAGCTTCAATCTCGGGGAGGTCCCCGGGCTTGAGGCCAATTTTTCGCAGCCGATTCGCGACAACGTGGCCGAGAACATCTCCGGCCAATTCGGCCAAATCGCCCTCAAAATCTACGGCGACGACCTGGTCGCTCTGCAGACCGCCGCTGAAAAATCGAAAGACGTCTTGGCCGGTGTCCCCGGCGTGGCCGATCTCGGCATCGTGAAGGCGGCCGAGAGTCCCCAGATCGCGGTCAAGCTCGATCGCGACGCGCTCGGTCGCTTCGACCTGGATTTGAACGACGTGCAGGACTTCATCGAGACGGCGATGGCCGGTCACGTGGCGAGCGAGTTGTGGGAGGGCGAGAAGCGCTTCGACGTCACTGTGCGTCTGCCGCGCGCTTCGCGCGACGACCTGGAGTCGATCCGTCAAATTCGCCTGCCGCTCAACAACGGCCACGTGATCCCGCTCGAGGCCGTGGCGTCGGTGGCGGCCGACACGGGCCGCGCAGCCATCACCCGCGAAAATGGCCGTCGCTACATCGGCGTGCGTATGAACGTGCGCAATCGCGACATGGGCTCGTTCGTGGAAGAAGCACGCGCAAAGGTAGCCGCCGCGGTCAGCATGCCTGCGGGCTACGAGGCGCGCTGGGGCGGCGAATTCGAAAACCAGCAGCGTGCCATGAAGCGCCTCGGCTTCGTGATCCCGCTGGCCCTCGCGCTCACCTTCGTCCTGCTCTTCTCGGCGTTCCGCAGCATCGGGGACGCGTTTCTGATCTTGCTCCACACACCGCTCGCGTTGGTCGGCGGGGTGGTGGCGCTCGGCGTCGCGGGCATGACGCTGTCAGTATCCGCGGCGGTCGGCTTCATTGCGTTGCTAGGGCAAGCGGTGCTGAATGGCGTGCTGGTGGTCTCGGCGACGCGCGCGCGCCTGGCGCGTGGTGAGGAGCCGTATCTGGCGGTGACGGGCGGCGCCCAAGAACGGCTGCGAGCCATCTTGATGACCGCGCTCTTGGCGAGCCTCGGCTTGGTGCCCGCCGCGCTCTCACACGCGATTGGCAGTGAAACGCAGCAGCCGATCGCGGTGGTGGTCGTAGGCGGCACCATTTCCGCCGCCCTGCTCACCTTGATCGTGCTGCCGGTGAGCTTGTATTGGGTGCTGCGCGTCAAGGAGCTGCGCGCCCAGCCCGAGCAGCGGCTGGCCGAGGAGTAGTTGTTGGATGCGCGCTAGGACGCGCGCGCGACGCTGCTCTCGCCGTTTGCCTGGAGCTCTTTGAGCACCAGCAAGGTCGCGTCGTCGGCGACCTGGTAACCGTCGAGGGCGGCGAACAGCTCGCTCAGCACTTGATTGGCGCTCTTGCCGCTCGCGCGGCTCAGCACGGCTTGCAGTCCGGCGTTGTCGAAGAGCTTGCCGTCGCGAGTGGCCTCGGTGATGCCGTCGGTGTGCAGCAAGAGCACGTCACCGCGCAATAGCTGAAATTCGCTCGAGCTCAGCATTTCGCCGATTTGGTCTTTGATGCCGAGCCACATGCCCTGCGTCTCGAGCGTCTCGATCTTGCCGCTCGAGGCTCTGTAGATATGGATGTCCTGATGCGCGCCGGCGTAGCTGACGCGACCGTCCGCGTCGCGGCGAAACGCCGAGATGGTCATGTACTTGTCCTCACCCAGTTGCCGGATGTTCTCGGTCAGTACGACGTTCACGCGCGCGAGCAGGCGATCCGGCGCGATGCCCGGCTCGCCCTGCAACACTGTGCGCACGGCGGTGTGGCACATCATCATGATCAGACCGGCTGGCACGCCGTGGCCCGATACGTCGCCGATCAGGATCCACTCGCGGCCGCCCACGCGCATCACGTCGTAGTAGTCGCCGCCGACGTCGTCGGTCGGCCGCATGCTGACCGCGATTTCACAGCTCGATAGCTCGGGGCGCAGCGGGACGAGCGCCTCCTGGATCTTGCGCGCGAGCTTCATTTCACCCCACAGGGCGGACAAGGCGTTGCGGAGCTCCGCCGTGCGCTCGGCGACGCGTTGCTCGAGGCCCGCGTACAGGCGCCGCAGCTGCAGGCCGGCGCCGCAAATCCCGAGCAGCAGCAAGAGCGACCAGACGTAGAGCACTTTCCGGAAGCGATTCGCGTTCGCGACGTTTTGCGCGAAGAGCGACAGATACACCGTCTGGACACGCTCGATGCGCGCGTTCAGATCGCTCTCCAGAACTTGCTTCACGCGCTGGTCGACCAGCGGTTGCATGCGGGCGATGACGCGTCCGTGCGCCAAGATCGCGTCCAGGCTGGGGTAGAGCTCTGGGGCGGCCGTTTCCCGGCTGGTCTCGAGCGCCTTGAGCGCAGAGTCGTGCGAGATGCGCGTGGATTCATCACCGATCAAATTGAAGACTAGCGCTGCCTGCCCGACGCGGAACGCCTGCACCTCGAGCGTCGAACGATCTTGCGAGCCGTTCAGGGCGAGTTTGTTGCTCAGTTCCTGCACCGCCGTCGGCAAATAGTGCATGGAGTTCTTCAAGATCGAGTTCTCGCCCTTGAAGCGTTCGACGGTCTTGAGCTGTTCGCCGACGCCCGCGCCGAGCTCGCTCAGCGCCGTGTCGAGTTCGGGCGTGCTGCGCACGACGGCGCTCAGGCGCTCGCGCACGGAGTCGCTCACCAGGCTGAGGTCCTGTCCCGTGCCGGTGAGCGGATCGTATTGGTTGAGCAGGCCGAAGCGGGCGGCCAGCACCAGCTCCGAGAGTCGCTCGTTCTGATTGCGCGTTTGCCCCAGGGCTTCGACGGCCCGCGCGTGAGCGTCGTAGTCAGCCGATTGCGAGCGCACGTAGAGGACGCCGGACACGGCGAGCGCCAGGCCGAAGAGCGCCGCGATCAGCAAGAACCAGCGGGTGCTCGACATCAGGTCGCTTCCGCGCCGGGCGGCACGTCGCCGCTCAGGGATTTGAGGAACGCCACGAGAGACGAGACCTGCTCCTCACTCAACGTGCGGCCAAGCTGATATTTGGCCATGACCCCGACGGCTTGCGTCAACGTCGGCGTCGAGCCGTCATGGAAATATGGCGCCGTGCGCTCCACGTTGCGCAGCGACGGCACGCGGAACACGAAGCGATCGGACTCGCTGTGGGTCACGTTGAAGCGGCCGTAGTCGGCCTCCGTGATATGGCCGCGATCCTTGAAGTAGTCTCCAAACACGCCAAAGCGCTGATACATGTTGCCGCCGACGTTTTGCCCCTGATGGCAAGCGATGCAGCCGATGCCCTTGAACAACTCATAGCCCGCCTTTTGCTCCGCGCTGAGCGCGTTCTGGTCCCCGCCCAGCCAGCGGTCGAACGGCGAATTTTTCGTGATCAGCGTGCGCTCGAAGGCGGCGATCGCACGCCGCGCGTTCAAGGCGCTGAGCCCGTCTGGGAATAGCTCGCCGAACGCGGCGGGGTAGGCTTTGTCGGCGCGCAGCTTGGGCAGCACCTTCTCCCAGCTGGTGCCCATCTCGAGCGGGTTCGTGACGGGGCCGTTGGCCTGTTCCTCCAAGTCTTTGGCGCGGCCGTCCCAGAATTGCACGAAGTTCAAGCCGGAGTTGTAGACGGTTGGCGCGTTGACGCCGCCGAGCTGGCCTTTGATGCCGGCGGAGTGCGACTTACCGTCGACGCCGCCATGCGCAAGATCGTGACAAGTTGCGCAAGCCACGGTGTCATCGCTCGACAGACGCTTGTCATGAAACAAACGGCGGCCGAGCGCGACGAGCTTGGGATCGAGCGCGGGTGGGTCTGGTAGTATCGCGAGCGGCTCGCGGCTCAGCGTTTCGTGCCGCATGTCGAGCTGTTGTGGCTCGCTCTTTCGGACGGGCGCGTCGTTGCAGCTTGCCAGACCCGGAATGGTCAAGCAGAGGCCGCACAGCACTCGGAGCTGCCTTACTGTGTGAGACAAGCTCGCTCCGCGGTGATCTCCAAGACCGATGCTTCGAACGAGCAGGAGAGCCGAAAACCGCCCTCGAACGCGATGCGCAGGAGGCCGAGCTGAGCTCGTGGTAGCTGCGGATTTTTGAAGAGCTCCTGTAGCCGTGAACGGTAGAGCTCCGTGATGCTGGGCGAGGTCGCGATGCGCGTGATCGCTTCCTGCACGCGCCGTCCCTCGTCCGGCGAGGCTACTGCGTTTTTGGCGCGAATGCGCACGACGCCCCCTTCACGCAAGATGGAGATCGTGCCCGCGTAGACCTGGTCGTCCTTGGCGGAATACTTGACGAGGTTCTCCGCGAACTCGGACACGACCATCGCGACGGCTTGCCGGCAGTCCACGTCGCAATAGGCGACCGCCAATTCCGCGAAGCGGCGGGCGTCGTCCACGGCGCTCTTGTTGCGTGTGACCCGACAGGTGCGTTCGGTAGCTGCCATTGGCGTCATGGCTTCACGCCGCCCCGGTGGCGCTCGCCTCCGTGACTTCCACGTGGGACGGCGCGAGCGATTTGAGCACCGAAAAACTGAGGCGGTGCCAAGTGATCGAGCGATCGACGTGGAAAACGAGCTTGTAGCCGGCGCCTTGAGCTCGCGAAATCCAGTCCACGAACACGCGGATCGCCGAGGAGTTCACGAAGGTGAGGCCCTTCACGTCCACGGCAAACGCGGACAGCCGTTTGTCGGCCACGTGCGCGTGCACGCTCTCGAGGTAGCGGGCAAGCTGCGCTTGAATCGCTGGATTGGCGACGCTGCCCGTCATCACGAGCTGATCGGCGCGCGGTAACTCCACCAAAAGAGAGTCCACTTTGAGCGGGCCAGGAACTGGAACTGCCACTTTGCTACCTCGGTTTGTGGTTTGCATCTCTCTCTACCAAGCGGCTCGCGGCGCGAGCAGCCCTCTCACCAACCCTCGAGAGTAGCACTCGTCTTGAGACGCTCGTCTCGAAAAAGGACGACGTGCTGTCCGAGCTTGAGACGGTCGAGCGAGCGGCGCCGCCGGGAGCTCGAAAAAACATGCTTTTGGGGGCTTCTTCTATGGCAATCACGGGCGCTCACGATCCGAGTCTTGTCCAGTGCAAGCCGAGTGCCGCAGCGACCGCCACGATCTACCACTGTGCGTACGGCTCGTACCTGGTGTTAGAAAGGGTCCTTTCGAATTGCCGCCGTGGGGTTTGGTTTTTGTAGGGCGGAGTAGCCGGGATAGGATTGTGCGGTGCAGGCCCTGATCGACTCCGTACTCCAGGGCGATGAGCGAGCGGTGGCCCGCGCGTGCCGGGTGATTGATGACCGCGCGGCAGGCTTTCAAGAGCTCCTGCGCGGCTTGTATGCGCGCACCGGAAGGGCGAGCGTGATCGGAGTAACCGGGACGGGCGGTGCCGGGAAGAGTAGTTTGGTCGACGCGCTGGTGGGTCGGCTGCGCGCGGAAGGAAAGCGCGTGGGGGTGTTGGCGGTGGATCCCTCGAGCCCGTTCACTGGTGGCGCCATTTTGGGAGATCGCGTACGCATGCAGCGCCATTTCGAGGACGCCGGTGTCTTCATTCGTTCGATTGCGAGCCGCGGCGCCCAGGGTGGGCTTTCGCGCTCGGCACGCGAGCAGGGCTTCGTATTGGACGCGGCCGGTTACGACGTGATCTTGGTCGAAACGCTGGGTGTCGGTCAGGACGAACTCGAAGTGAGTGAGTGGGTCGACAGCACGGTATTGGTGTGCGCGCCCGGCATGGGAGACGAAGTGCAGGCCTTGAAATCGGGCATCCTGGAAATTGCCGACGTGTTCGTGGTCAACAAGGCGGATCGGCCGGGTTCGGACGCACTCGCCGCCGATCTCGAGCAGCGCATCAGCTTGGGACGTGCGGTGCGCGCGGGCCCGGCGCGTCAGCACGGACACGGCGCTTTCGTGGGGCTCGCGGCCGTTCCCGACGACGAGCGCTGGGAGCCGCCCATCGTCAAGTGCGTCGCCGTGCGGGACGAGGGCACGCCCGAGCTACTGCAGGCTATCCTGAGACACCGCGCCTGGCTCGCGAGCACGCCGGGAAAGGCGCGCACGCTCGCGCGGCAACGAATGGCAAGCAAGCGTTTGCTGCAAACACTGCTTGCCGAACACGTCGCGGCGGCACACATGGCGGAGATTGATTTGCTCGCGGAGCGAGTCGCGCGCCGCGAGCTCGATCCCTACGAAGCTTGCGAGCGCATCCACACGGGATGAAATTTAAGACGGAGAGGGCAAAGGCAGAGCTAGGGCGAGGTTGGGGCAGAGCGGGAGGTTGAGGCAGAGCGGGAGATTTGGCTGCCTCGCGGCACTCGCGTGCACAGAGTATTGTGCCGGCGCGGGCTCAGGGTTGAGCGGGTGCAAATGGGGAGCGTGGGCGGGAGCGCTCGGGTGTTTGAGTGTGCCGCTGTGCTCGGGGCGTCCCCGAGCGGGATGCTGCAAAGGAGCTCATCATGACTCTCAAGATTTATCCGGTTGTCCTCGAGTTGGTAGGCTCGCACCTGCACTGCCGAAGCTGAAAGCCCGAAGAACTGCGTTCGTGAAAGAGCCTTTTCAACAGAGTTCGCCATCGCCTGGCGGCGACCCCGAGGCATGAAAAGCGGGCCGAGCGCGCCCCTCTCGGAGCCCATCTGCTCGTAACACGCGTTACAGGCAATTGGGCTTGGAAGCGGGCCGCCGCGTTGCCGGGGGTCGGGCGGGTTTTCTATCGTGCAAGATACGCTAGCGCGAGCTAACCGCCACCAGGTAGGCCGTGATGGAGCGCGCGTCATCGCTCGAGAGGTGCACGCCCTGGCTCTTCTGCATGTCGTCGACTCGTGCGGGCCAGGCGTCGGCGGAGAGCGAGCCCGGCTCGCGCAGAGCGTGGCAACTACCGCAGTGTGTCAGGTACAAGAGCCGGCCGTCTTCGAGCGAGCTCGCCGAGCTTTGGGGAAACCGGGTGGCGACGCGCGACGCATCGGCGCTGGTCGCGTGCGGCAATCCTGCCGTGCAAGCGAGCGCGAGCAGGAGCGGGGCGAGGGCGACCGTCAGGGCCGAAATCGGAGGACGTATCCGCATTAATGAAAGTGATTATCAATATCAAATCCGAGCGGTGGGCGCAACCAGCGCCCGCCGCCGCTGCGCTCAGCGCCGGATTCGTAGTGGTTTTCGGCCTACTCGTTCGGCGTGAAAAGCGGACGGGCAGAGCTCGCTCAGCGGACAGGCGGCGCAGGCCGGCGCGCGCGCCGTGCAAATGCGGCGCCCGTGGAAGATCAGCGTGTGGGAAACCATGTCCCACTCACGTTGCGGGAAGAGGGTCATCAGATCGCGCTCGATCTCCGGCGGCTCCTCGTGTTTCGTCCAGCCGAGGCGTTGGCTGATGCGTTGCACGTGCGTGTCCACCACGACGCCCTCGGAGGCACTGAACGCGACGCCCAGCACGACGTTTGCCGTCTTGCGGCCGACGCCCGGCAGCTCGATCAACTCGGTCAGCGAGCGCGGCACCGCGCCGCCGTGCTCGGCCACCAACTTACGCGAAAGGCCGATGATGTTCTTCGCCTTTTGACGGTACATGCCGATGCGCGCGAGCGCCGTCTCCACTTCGCTTTGCGAGGCCTCCGCGAGCGCGGCCGCATCGGGCCAGCGTTCGAACAAGCCGGGGGTGATGCGGTTGACCATCACGTCCGTGCTTTGCGCGGAGAGCACGGTCGCGACCAGCAGCTGGAACGGATTTTCGTGTTCGAGCTCGCAGTGCGCTTCGGGGTGGCGTTCGCGCAGTTTTTGATACATCAATGCGACGCGCGCGGGGTCGACGCGCTGGGCGGTGGT